>CANNNH010000059.1 GCA_947505915.1 Comamonadaceae bacterium | reverse complement strand
CGCGCACGGCCTGAACTGGTGTGTGGCCGAAATGGAGCGCCGCTATAAATTAATGAGCAAGCTCGGGGTGCGCAACCTGGCCGGCTACAACGCCAAGATCGACGACGCCGCTGAGCGCGAAGAACTCATCTACAACCCTTTCAACCTGACGCCCGATCAGCCTGAACCGCTGGAGCGCCTGCCTTTCATTGTTGTTGTGATCGACGAGCTGGCCGACTTGATGATGGTGGTGGGCAAAAAGATCGAGGAGCTGATTGCCCGGCTCGCGCAAAAAGCCCGCGCCGCCGGCATTCACCTGGTGCTGGCCACGCAGCGCCCCAGCGTCGACGTGATCACCGGCCTGATCAAGGCCAACATTCCCACGCGCCTGAGCTTTCAGGTCTCCAGCAAGATCGACAGCCGCACCATTCTTGACCAGATGGGCGCCGAAGCGCTGCTGGGCATGGGCGACATGCTGTACATGCCCAGCGGCACCGGCTTTCCGATCCGCGTGCACGGCGCCTTTGTCAGCGACGAGGAAGTGCACCGCGTGGTGGCCTACCTCAAAGAGCAGGGCCAACCCAATTACATTGACGGCGTGCTCGAAGGCGGCACCGTGGACGGCGAGGGCGACAGCCTGGGTGATGGCGACGCCGCCGGCGAAAAAGACCCCATGTACGACCAGGCGGTCGAAGTGGTGCTCAAAAACCGCAAGGCTTCCATTTCTCTGGTGCAGCGGCACCTGAAGATCGGCTACAACCGCGCCGCCCGCATGCTCGAGGAAATGGAAAAAGCCGGCGTGGTCAGCAGCATGTCCGGCAGCGGCCAGCGCGAGATTCTGGTGCCGGCACGCACCGAATAAGACCATGACTTTGTTCGCCCTGCGTTCCCTGGCTGTGGGCGCTTTGACCCTGGCCATGGCCTGCGGCGTGGGCGCGCAAGAGCTCAGCAGCGGCCTGGTCAGCCTGGAGCGTTTTGTGCGCGACACCCGCAGCGGCCGCGCCAGCTTCACCCAGGTGGTCACCGCCCCGGCCCGTGACGGACAGCTGGCCAAAAGCAAAACTTCCAGCGGCGTTTTTGAGTTTTCCCGGCCCAACCGCTTTAGGTTTTTGTACCAGAAACCCTTTGAGCAAAGCATCGTGGCAGACGGTCAAACCTTGTGGCTGCACGACGTGGACCTGAACCAGGTGACGGCGCGCAAACTCTCGCAAGTGATGGGCGGCTCACCGGCCGCGCTGATTGCGGCGGCGCCCAATTTGCAGGCGCTGCAAGCCGACTTCAGCTTGCGTGCCATGCCCGACAAAGACGCGCTGCAATGGGTGCAGGCCACGCCCAAAACGCGCGATGGCCAGTTGCAAAGCATCAGCATTGGTTTTCGCAACGCGGGCAAAACCAGCGAGTTGGCGGTGCTTGAAATTGTCGACAGCTTCGGCCAGCGCTCGGTCATGCGCTTTGCCGGTTTTGAAGCCAATCCGGCTTTCAATGCAGCGCACTTTGACTTCAAGCCGCCCCCCGGCGCTGACGTCATACGGCCCTGAGGCGCCAGAAGGCAAGGGCGCATGGCTGACTTATTTCACAAGGCTCCCAGCGCACCGCTGGCCGAGGCGCTGCGGCCCAAGACCCTGGACGAAGTCATAGGCCAATCGCACCTGATCGGCCCGGGCAAACCGCTGCGCCTGGCCTTTGAGTCAGGCAAGCCGCATTCGATGATTTTGTGGGGCCCGCCCGGTGTCGGCAAAACCACGCTGGCCCGGCTGACTGCCAGCGCCTTTGGTTACGAGTTCATTGCGCTGTCGGCGGTGTTTGCCGGCGTCAAAGACATACGCGCTGCGATGGAGCAGGCGCAGCAAAACCTGGCGCTGGGCCGCAAAACTATTTTGTTCGTTGACGAGATTCACCGCTTCAACAAAAGCCAGCAAGACGGCTTGCTGCCCTTTGTTGAGTCGGGGCTGGTGGTCTTCATAGGCGCCACCACCGAAAACCCCTCCTTTGAAGTGAATTCCGCCTTGCTCTCACGCGCACAGGTCTATGTGCTGCAAGTGCTCAGCGACGATGAGCTGCAAACCCTGGTGCGCCGCGCGCAGGCCAGCGAGTTGCCCCATGTGCACCTGGACGACAGCGCGGTCAACACCCTGGTCGGCTACGCAGACGGCGACGCGCGACGCCTGCTCAACTTGCTGGAGCAGTCGGCCAGCGCGGCGGCGGCCGCCGGCGTCACGCAGATAGACGCCACTTTTTTGCAGGATGCGCTCACGCTCAACGCCCGCCGCTTTGACAAAGGCGGCGACAACTTTTATGACCAGATCTCGGCGCTGCACAAATCCGTGCGCGGTTCGCACCCCGATGCAGCGCTGTACTGGCTGTGCCGCATGCTCGATGGTGGTGCAGACGCGCGCTACCTGTCGCGTCGCGTGGTGCGCATGGCCTGGGAAGACATCGGCCTGGCCGATCCGCGCGCCATGCAAATTGCCAATGACGCAGCCGCCACCTTCGAGCGGCTCGGCTCGCCCGAAGGCGAGCTGGCCATTGCCCAAGCCGTGATCTACCTGGCCATGGCCCCCAAAAGCAACGCCGGTTACAAGGCCTACAACCAAGCCAAGGCCTTCATCAAGTCAGACCGTTCGCGCGAAGTGCCCAACCACTTGCGCAATGCGCCTACGCAGCTGATGAAAGAGCTCGGCCACGGCCACCAATACCGCTACGCGCATGACGAGCCCGATGCCTACGCCGCCGGCGAGCGCTATTTGCCCGACGACATGCCCGAGCCGCGCTGGTACCAGCCGGTAGCGCGTGGTTTAGAAACCAAGCTCGCCGAGAAGCTGGCGTATTTGCGCCAGCTTGATGCGGCTGCTCCCCCAGCTGAAGGCAAAGCACCGGACCAGGGCAGGCTTTGAAACGCGGGCCCGCAAGAGGGTAAACACCGCAATGTCAGCTGCCTTGGCCCGGTTATCGCTAGAGTAGCGTGGCTACAATTTGCGCTCCAACTCAAAAGCCGGCCTTGTTTCCCAGGTCTGGCCGTCGGCTCCTTACCAAAGCCCTCAAGGGCTTGGGTCTCAGGGGCCCGGACCTGGAGCCGGTCCTTCAAAATTCGGAGAAACACTATGGAAGTCTTGGTTCAGCAGATCATCAATGGTCTGGTGCTGGGCAGCATGTATGCCCTGATCGCGCTGGGCTACACCATGGTCTACGGCATCATCAACCTGATCAATTTCGCCCACGGCGAGGTGCTGATGGTGGGCGCGCTCACCAGCTGGACCATCATTGTCTGGATGCAGGAAGCCATGCCCGGCACCCCCGGCTGGCTGATTTTTCTGATCTCCCTGCTGATCGCTTTTGTGGTGTGTGGGGCACTTAACTTTGCGATTGAAAAAATCGCCTACCGCCCGCTGCGCAACTCGCCCAAGCTGGCGCCGCTCATCACCGCCATCGGCATGTCGATCCTGCTGCAAACCCTGGCCATGATGATCTGGAAGCCCAACTACAAGGCTTTCCCCACACTGCTGCCGGCCGAACCGCTGCACGTGGCCGGCGCGGTCATCACGGTCACGCAAATTTTCATTCTGGGTGCCACCGCCGTGTCGCTGGCCATCCTGATGTACATCGTCAACTACACGCGGCTGGGACGCGCCATGCGCGCCACTGCAGAAAACCCGCGCGTCGCCGGCCTCATGGGCGTGCGCCCGGACACCGTGATCTCGGCGACCTTCATCATCGGCGCCATTCTGGCGGCGCTGGCCGGTGTCATGTACGCGTCCAACTACGGCACGGCGCAGCACACCATGGGCTTTTTACCCGGCCTCAAGGCCTTCACGGCGGCGGTGTTCGGCGGCATCGGTAACCTGGGCGGCGCGGTGCTGGGCGGCATTTTGCTCGGGTTGATCGAGTCGATCGGCGCCGGTTACATCGGCCCGCTCACTGGCGGCGTGCTGGGCAGCCAGTACTCGGACATCTTTGCTTTCATTGTGCTCATCTTCGTGCTCACGCTCAGGCCTTCGGGTCTGCTCGGTGAACGGGTGGCGGACAGAGCCTGACGCAGCGCCGGAGAACCCTCATGAAAACAAACAAACTCTTTTCTTTTTTGCTGGTGGCCGTGGCCATGCTGGTGCTGCCCTTGCTCTTGCAGCAGGGCGGCAACGCCTGGGTGCGCATTCTGGACATGGCGCTTTTGTACGTGCTGCTGGCGCTAGGCCTGAACATCGTGGTCGGCTATGCCGGCCTGCTCGACCTGGGTTACGTGGCTTTCTTTGCCGTGGGCGCGTATTTGTTTGCGCTGCTCGGCTCGCCGCACCTGGCTGAAGCTTTTCCGTGGATAGCAGCCGCCTTTCCTGACGGCTTGCACCTGCCCATCTGGGCGGTCATCCCGCTGGCCGCTGCGCTGGCCGGTTTTTTCGGTGTGCTGCTGGGCGCGCCCACGCTCAAGCTGCGCGGCGACTACCTGGCCATCGTCACCCTGGGTTTTGGCGAGATCATCCGCGTCTTCCTCAACAACCTGGACCGCCCGATCAACCTGACCAACGGCCCCAAGGGCATCAACCAGATCGACGGCATCACCTTCTTCGGCGTCAAGCTCAGCCGGCCCATTGAAGTTTTCGGCTTTGAAATTGCTTCTGTGTCGCTGTATTACTACCTGTTTCTGGCGCTGGTGATTGTCTCGGTGGTGATCTGCCACCGGCTCGAGCAGTCGCGCATAGGCCGCGCCTGGATGGCCATACGCGAAGACGAAATCGCCGCCAAAGCCATGGGCATCAACACCCGCAACCTCAAGCTGCTGGCCTTCGGCATGGGCGCCACCTTTGGCGGCATCTCCGGCGCCATGTTCGCTGCCTTCCAGGGCTTTGTCTCTCCCGAGTCCTTCAGCCTCATGGAGTCGGTGATGATCGTCGCCATGGTGGTGCTGGGCGGCATCGGTTATCTGCCCGGCGTTATTTTGGGTGCCTTGCTGCTGGCCGCTTTGCC
This sequence comes from Comamonadaceae bacterium, assembly GCA_947505915.1. The sequence continues at coordinate 2,887 of CANNNH010000059.1, read as the reverse complement.
CGAAGTGCTGCGCCACGTGGCCGGCCCGCTGCAGGCCATGACCGACGGCCGCATTGACTCGGCCATATTGCGCCAGCTCCTGATTGCCCTGGCCATGATCAGCATCATGCTGCTGCGTCCGCGCGGCCTGTGGCCTGCACCCGAGCACGGCAAGTCGCTTGTTAAACCGAACGCTTAAGGACACATGGCCATGAGCGAAACCATCCTCAAAGTTGCCGGCGTCTCCAAACGCTTCGGCGGGCTGCAAGCTTTGTCTGAGGTCGGCATTCATATCCAGCGCGGTCAGGTCTACGGCCTGATCGGGCCCAACGGCGCCGGCAAGACCACGTTTTTCAATGTGCTCACCGGCCTGTACACGCCCGACAGCGGCACTTTCGAGCTGGCCGGCAAGCCCTACCAGCCCAGCGCCGTGCACGAAGTCGCCAAGGCCGGCATTGCTCGCACTTTCCAAAACATCCGCTTGTTTGCCGAGATGACCGCGCTCGAAAACGTCATGGTCGGGCGCCACATCCGCACCCATTCGGGCTTGCTGGGCGCGATCTTTCGCACGCCCGGTTTCAAGGCCGAAGAAAAAGCCATTGCCGAACGCGCCCAGGAACTGCTGGAGTACGTGGGCATCGGCAAGTACGCCGACTTCAAGGCGCGCACCCTGAGCTACGGCGACCAGCGCCGGCTCGAAATCGCCCGCGCGCTGGCCACCGACCCGCAACTCATCGCCCTCGACGAGCCGGCCGCCGGCATGAACGCCACCGAAAAAGTGCAGCTGCGCGAGTTGATAGACCGCATCCGCAATGACAACCGCACCATCTTGCTGATTGAGCATGACGTCAAGCTCGTCATGGGTCTGTGCGACCGCGTCACCGTGCTCGACTACGGCAAGCAAATCGCCGAAGGCGCGCCTGCCGACGTGCAAAAAGACGACAAAGTCATCACCGCCTACCTTGGCACCGGACATTGAAGAAGCGCAACCATGGCAAACCTACTGCTCAAAGTCACCGGCCTGAAAGTCGCCTACGGCGGCATCCAAGCCGTCAAAGGCGTTGACTTCGAAGTCCGCGAAGGCGAGCTCGTCACGCTCATCGGCTCTAACGGCGCCGGCAAAACCACCACCATGAAAGCCATCACCGGCACGCTGGCAGCGGCCGAAGGCGACATCGAGTACCTGGGCAAAAGCATCAAGGGCAAGGGCTCCTGGGACCTGGTGCGCGAAGGCCTGGCCATGGTGCCGGAAGGCCGCGGCGTTTTCACCCGCATGACCATCACCGAAAACCTGCAGATGGGCGCCTACATCCGCGAAGACAAGCCGGAAATTGCCAACGACATTGACATGGTGTTCGGTATTTTTCCGCGCCTCAAAGAACGCAAAGACCAGCTGGCCGGCACCATGTCAGGCGGTGAGCAGCAGATGTTGGCCATGGGTCGCGCGCTCATGAGCCGGCCCAAAGTGCTGCTGCTGGACGAGCCCTCCATGGGCCTGTCGCCCATCATGGTGGACAAGATTTTTGAAGTGGTGCGCGACGTCTCTGCACGCGGCGTCACCATTGTGCTGGTCGAGCAAAACGCCAGCCGGGCGCTGGGCATTGCCGACCGCGGCTACGTCATGGAGTCCGGCACCGTCACCATGAACGGGCCGGCCAAAGACTTGCTCAATGACCCGCGGGTGCGGGCCGCTTATTTAGGAGAGTGAAGTGGGTGAGTGAGCAGGGCGAGTAGCCCTGACTCAGTCCACCTTCGCGCCCGAGGCCTTGACTACGGCCTCGTACTTGGCCAGTTCATTTTTCATGAACTCGCCAAACTGCTCCGGCGTGTTGGCCACCGGCTCGGCCATCAGCGTGGCAAAGCGGGCCTTGGCTTCGGGTGTGTTGAGCGCCGCCACAAAAGCCTGGTTGAGTTTGGCAACCACATCTTTGGGTGTGCCGGCAGGCGCCACCAGGCCCCACCAGGTGTCAATCTGAAAACCCTTGAGCGTTTCAGCCACAGCGGGAATGTCGGGCAGCATGGCGCTGCGCTGGGCCGTGGTCACGGCCAGCGCCTTGAGCTTGCCGGACTTGATGTTGGCCGAAGCCGTGGCCAGGTTGTCAAAGTTAAAGTCCACCTGCCCGCTGAGCAGCGCCAGCTGCGCCGGGTTGCCGCCGTTGTACGGAATGTGCAGCGCAAAAATACCGGCCTCTTTTTTGAACATCTCGCCGGCCAGGTGCCCGGCGCTGCCGTTGCCGCCACTGGCGTAATTGAGTTTGGCCGGGTTCACTTTGGCGTATGCAATCAGATCAGCCAGCGTGTTGATCTTCAGGCGCTGCGCCGTCTCGGCGTTGATCACCAGCACGTTGGGCACGCGCAGCATTTGGGTGATGGGTGCAAAGTCTGTGGCTGCGTTGTAAGGCATCTTGGCGTACAGCCAGGGGTTGATGGCGTGTGTGGCCACGGCAGAAATGCCGATGGTCAGGCCGTCTGGCGCTGCCTTGGCAATGGCGTCCGCGCCAATGTTGCCGCCGCCGCCCGGACGGTTTTCAATGATCACGGTGCCCAGGGAATCTTTCACCCGCTCGGCCATCAGGCGAGCTGTGATGTCGATCGGCCCGCCCGGTGCGTAAGGCACGATGATGCGTATCGGTTTGGTTTGCGCCAGCGCAGCCGGGGCGCCGCAAGCCAGCGCGCTCAGCAGCGTCAGAGCAGACAGCGTGAGGGCACGCCTGAGAGAAATAAAAGACGGTGTGTGTTTCATGATGCTTGCAAGTCCTTGGCCTTGTCGGCTTCTGTGGTGAATGAATCGGCAAAAAATTCGTCTTCAGGCAATCCGCCCAGCGCCGTGTAGTCGGCCTTGGCCGAGTCAATCACGATAGGCGCACCGCAAGCATAAACCTGGTGGCCCGACAGGTCGGCAAAGTCT
>CANNNH010000058.1 GCA_947505915.1 Comamonadaceae bacterium | reverse complement strand
TTGACTCAAACGCACAAGATTGACGGGGCCATGAACGCGATAAAGCGCATTTTTGGGGAGCTTAAATTGATGCATCAAGAAATCAGCCAGATGATCTGAGCATCCGGAAGACACTTCAAGGCGCACTGCCAGGCCAAACTGTCGGTGCTCTAAGCCATGTCGAAGCGCCGTGCGCAAATTGGTGACATCTTCCTCATCGACCAAAAGGTCTGAGTCACGTGTGACACGAAATTGTGAAAAGTGTCCCACCACTCGATCAGGGAATAAATCGGTTAAGTGAGAACGAATCACACTGGAAAGCGTTACCAACAGGGTAGTGGATGAGCCATTCAATCTGGCAGGCAACTTGATGACCCTAGGTAGAGATCTAGGAACCTTCACGATGGCGATTTCATTTTCCCGCCCAAACGCATCTTTGCCTGAGAGTCTCACAATAAAGTTGAGGGATTTGTTGGCAACCATGGGAAAGGGATGCGCAGGGTCCAAACCAATGGGGGTTAAAAGCGGTTTGACCTCACGATCAAAGTATTCCTTTACCCATTTTCTTTGGGCAATGTTTCTTTCGCTATGGGTAATAAGGTGTATGCCAAATTCTTCAAATGCAGGTATCAACTCTTCGTTGAAAACACGGTATTGCTCATCAACCAACTCATGTGCGGAAGAGGATATTTGTTTGTAGGTGTCTTCTGTAAAGGAAGATTTATCAGCCTTTTTATCGAGCCCATGCAGATGAAGCGCAACTCTGACTTCAAAAAATTCATCGAGATTGGATGAAACGATGCATAGATAGCGAAGTCTTTCTAACAGCGGAACATTTTTTCGCTTTGCCCAGTCCAACACCCTAAGATTAAATTGCAGAGTGCTTGCATCACGATCAATAAAATCTTTCATAGATCCTTTAAATCAGGGTTGGCATCAATACATCAAATAGGCATCATTAGATATTTCAATAGTATCAAAATTATGACAAAGACTGCGCCAAGTACGAAGCGTATTTGACTGAAAGCTCTTCATCTCGCGCTTCAACCATGATGCGCAAAAGAGGCTCTGTTCCGCTTTCACGAATCAATACTCGGCCATTGGGACCTAACTCTTTTTCAACACTGACTATCCTGGACTGAAACTCTGGATGGGTGCGCCAATCGAGATCAGAAGGGATTGAAATATTTAATAAACACTGCGGGAACAAAGGGACAGCTTGCAACAATTCATCAAGTGTTGATTTCATCCTCAAACATGCCTGTAATACCTGCAAGGCGCTGATCAAACCATCTCCCGTCGAGTGCTTGTCCAACATCAGCAAATGGCCGGAGCCCTCCCCCCCCAATACCCATCTTTGGGCAGTGAGTTCTTCTAAAACATATCTGTCGCCAACCTTAGAGCGGGAGAGATTGACATTTAACTTTCGCAGACCTTCTTCAACGGCTTGATTCGTCATTAAAGTACCGACAACACCTGGCACTTTTTCGCCTTGGGTGATCCGATCCAAAACTAGCACATACAAGAGTTGGTCGCCGTTATAAAGACGACCTTTGTCGTCCACCCATTGCAACCTATCAGCGTCGCCATCAAGCGCAATGCCAAAGTCTGCGTGATGGGAAATGACGGCTTGCACTAATGCTTCTGGATGGGTAGCACCCACTTCGTGATTGATATTGACCCCATTGGGCGCGCAGCCAAGCGTTATGACTTCAGCACCTAATTCCGCAAAAATTTTGGGTGCTACCAAGTAGGCCGCGCCATGGGCAGCATCCACAACAATTTTTTTGCCCTTCAGTATTAATTGGTTATCAAAGGTACTTTTGCAAAATTCTATATAGCGTCCTGCGGCGTCATCGAGTCGCTTTGTCTTCCCTAAATGAATGGATTCCACCCATTGAGGCTCTTGCGATAAAGCGTCCTCTACAGCCAACTCCCAAATATCATCCAACTTAGCACCTGCAGCAGAAAAAAACTTTACTCCGTTGTCAGCAAAAGGGTTATGGGAAGCGCTGATGACCACGCCTAAAGACGCTCTGAGGGCCCGTGTAAGGTAAGCAACGGCAGGGGTCGGAATGGGTCCGAGTAAAACGACATCAACGCCTGCCGAGTTAAAGCCTGCCTCGAGCGCTGACTCCAGCATATAGCCAGATATCCTGGTGTCCTTTCCAATTAAAACTTTTGGACGAGGATCGTTTCGCTTCAAAACTTGACCTACAGCATGAGCCAAGCGAAGCATAAAGTCCGGCGTAATTGGAAATTGACCTACTGTTCCACGTATGCCATCGGTACCGAAGTAGAGTCTTTTCATAGGGAAATAAGTTTTTAAGTTAATCAATATTGTCGCAAATGCCTGCATCTGCCTTCCAGACAGACAAAGCTGCAACTGTCTCAGCTACTGCATGAACTCTCAAAATTCTTGCTCCGCGCTCTACCGCGAGTACAGCTGCCACCACGCTTGGTACCAATCTTTGGTCTACACCTAAGCCACTGACGGCACCTAAGGAAGATTTATTTGACCATCCCACCATGATGGGTCTTCCTAAATGAAGCAATTGAGACTGCTGACGCAAAATTTCAAAATTCTGATCAACAGATTTACCAAACCCAATACCAGGGTCAAGTACAACGCGGCTTCGCTCAATGCCAGCTTCATCCATCATGGCCAGTTGCCTTTGGAAAAAAACATGCAAATCATCCATGACATTTCCGGTCATTGGATGTAATTGCATGGTTGCAGGTTGGCCGTGCATATGCATCATGCAAAGTCCGCATCGGCTTGAAGCCACAGCATCCAATGCGCCTAGTTGGCGAAAAGCCCAAACATCATTAACGATATCCACCCCTAAATCCAAAGCCTTTTGCATGGTTTGAGGATGGTAGGTATCTACCGATACAGGTATATCCCATTTAATCACCTGCTTCAAAACGGGCTCAAGACGTTGCCACTCTTCATCCGCATTCAGAGATTTTGCACCTGGTCGAGTGGACTCGCCACCGATATCCAAAATATGGGCACCCTCTTCGACCAGTTTTTCCGCATGCGAAATTGCTGCACCGCTATTTGCATAGTGCCCTCCATCTGAAAAAGAGTCGGGCGTGACATTGACAATGCCCATCACAAGAGGATGCGTTACATCCAACTCAAATCGTGTCGTTCTCCACAAAGCAACATGGGGCCGAAGCCCCATGTTAATTTTCGGTTCACTCACGGCCATTAGGCAGCTGTAGGCGCCGGGTTGGGTTGAACGGCAGGTGTTCCACCGCTTCCATCCCCAGAGGATGGCGTACGGGGTGTCCAGTCCTTGGGTGGGCGTGGAGGACGGCCAGCCATGATGTCGTCAAGCTGATCACTGTCAATGGTTTCCCATTCAAGCAAGGCCTTGGCCATGGCGTGCATCTTGTCTGCGTTATCTTCAATCAAACGACGCGCAAGTGAGTATTGTTCATCAATGATGCGGCGAACTTCTGCGTCTACCTTTTGCATGGTGGACTCGCTCATATTGGTCGTTTTCGTAACTGACCGACCTAAAAATACTTCGCCTTCGTTTTCAGCGTAAACCATAGGGCCTAATGCCTCAGTCATGCCGTAACGCATGACCATGTCGCGGGCAATTTGGGTTGCTCGCTCGAAGTCATTGGAGGCCCCTGTGGTCATTTGGTTCATGAAGACTTCTTCAGCAATACGGCCACCAAACAACATGCTGATTTGACTCAACATAAAGGTGCGGTCATAGCTGTAGCGATCTGCCTCGGGAAGGCTCATGGTCACACCAAGGGCTCTTCCACGGGGAATGACAGTGACTTTGTGGACCGGATCGCATTTGGGCAAAAGTTTGCCAATCAAAGCATGTCCCGACTCATGGTAGGCCGTATTACGGCGCTCTTCTTCAGGCATGACCATGCTTCTGCGCTCTGGGCCCATCAAGATTTTGTCTTTGGCTTTTTCGAAATCTTGCATTTCGACCACACGCGCATTGCGACGAGCTGCCATCAAAGCAGCCTCGTTGGTCAGGTTGGCTAAATCCGCACCACTCATGCCTGGGGTACCACGTGCAATGACGCTGGGAGAAACATCTTGCCCCACAGGAATCTTGCGCATGTGCACATTCAGAATTTGCTCACGGCCCCGAATGTCTGGCAGGGTCACATACACCTGGCGGTCAAAACGACCTGGGCGCAGCAAGGCGGCGTCCAAGATGTCGGGGCGGTTGGTGGCCGCCACCACGATCACACCCAAATTGGTTTCAAAACCGTCCATCTCGACCAGCATCTGGTTCAAGGTTTGCTCGCGCTCGTCATTGCCCCCGCCCAAGCCAGCGCCGCGTTGGCGACCGACCGCATCAATTTCATCGATGAAGATGATGCAGGGCGCGTTTTTCTTGGCGTTTTCGAACATGTCGCGCACACGGGCAGCACCCACGCCAACAAACATCTCTACAAAATCAGAACCTGAAATGCTGAAAAAAGGCACTTTGGCTTCGCCGGCAATGCCCTTAGCCAACAAGGTTTTACCCGTTCCCGGGGGGCCCACCAGCAATAAACCACGGGGGATGCGGCCACCGAGTTTTTGGAATTTTTGCGGGTCTTTCAAGAAGTCGACTACCTCTTTGACTTCTTCTTTGGCCTCATCGCAACCGGCCACATCGGCAAAGGTGACGGTGTTGTTGTTCTCATCGAGCATGCGCGCCTTGCTTTTGCCAAAGCTAAAGGCACCGCCTTTGCCGCCGCCTTGCATTTGGCGCATGAAATAGACCCATACCCCGATGAGCAGAAGCATCGGGCCCCAGCTGACCAGCAAGGTCATGAGCAAGGAGCCTTCTTCACGGGGCTTGACATCGAACTTGACGTTGTTGGATATCAGGTCGCCAACCAAGCCGCGATCAAGGTAAGTGGCGTTGGTGCGAACCTTGCGGTCATCGGTAGTCGTCGCAATGATTTCAGTGCCGCCCTGTCCCTCTTGAATGGTTGCCGACTTGATACGCTTGGCTCGAACCTCATCCAAAAAATCCGAATATGCCAAGTAACCGTTACCAGCAGCACCTCGGGTATCAAATTGCTTGAAAACTGTAAAAAGTACCAAGGCAATCACTAACCAAACGGCCACTTTAGAAAACCAGGGGTTGTTCAATGGAGACTCCAGTCAAACCAAAATAAGGGAATACAAATATCTTGTGCTCATTTTAGGCTTTTCAAGCTGAAAAGATACTTTTGTGTGTTTTCTGCCATATTAACGGTGCGGGTTTAGACTTGAATTGTCACTTGAGACCAATTCCAACTATAAAGTTCTCAGAAGAATTGCTTCTACTGGCCTTTGGCTTTATTGGCTTTACGACCAGAAAGGTTTCTTTGAAAAGCTTAACCAACTGGGAATATCCGCTGCCGTGAAAAACTTTAACGACAAGTGCCCCATGTGGGCTGAGGTGGGCAACCGCAAACTCCACGGCCAACTCTACCAAGTGAGTCATTCGGGCAGCATCAGCTGACTCGATGCCGGATAAATTCGGTGCCATGTCAGAAATAACCGTATCAACACTGCGCCCAGCAAGGTAGTCGATGAGTTGGGTTGCAACTTCTGGTTCGCGAAAATCACCCTGAATAAAATGAACGCCCTCTACGCTTGCCATAGGCAATATGTCTAGTGCGATGACGGTTCCATCCAATTCACCAACGGCCGCACCCTGAGGTGCCATGCATCGCCGCGTGTATTGACTCCACGCCCCAGGAGCACTGCCAAGGTCGACAACAACCATGCCAGGGCGAATAAGGTTCAGGGTTTCGTTAATTTCTTTGAGTTTGTAAGCGGCCCTGGCACGATAACCATCTTTTTGAGCAAGCTTGACATAGGGGTCATTCACATGGTCGTTCAACCATGATTTATTGACTTTCTTACTTTGCGTTTTGACTTTCAAACAAGCTTCCTAGTGGTGAGAAGATAATACCCGCTATGGCTTCAATAAAACTCACCCCTGTACAAAGAAAAACGCATCGCGCTTTAGCCCATCACCTTGACCCTGTTGTGATGATTGGCAACGATGGCCTCACCTCTGCTGTTGTCAAAGAGACTGACCTGGCCTTGTCGGCTCATGGACTCATCAAAATCAGAGTCCTTGGCGACGATAGGCTGGCGAGAGAAATCATTTTTCAAGCGCTGGCTGATCAACTCCATGCAGCGCCCATTCAACATATTGGAAAGTTATTGGTACTTTGGCGGCCACAGGCAGAAAAAGAAAAACCTGTTAACGAAGAACGGCAAGCTGGACCGAGAGAATTCAAAGTTCTGAAATACAGCAAGCGAGGCGGTCAACGACCCGAGATGAAGCGAGTCACTGTTTTAGGTAACGAAAGACTAACAGCGGGTGGGCAAATCAAACGCGCAAAACCCAAAATCAAGTCCATCAAAAAAAGCGCACAGAGTTAGCACCTTATCTCAAAGGTAGGACACTTTGACGATTTCATAGCCCTTGACACCACCTGGGGCTTCTACTTTGGCAATATCGCCCTCCTCTTTCCCTATGAGAGCTCTTGCAATGGGACTACTGATATTGATAAGGCCAAGCTTTAAATCTGCCTCATCCTCTCCCACGATTTGGTAAGTGACCACGTCGCCAGATGTTTCTTCTTCAAGTTCAACAGTTGCCCCAAAGACAACGCGACCACCAGCATCAACCTCAGAAGGATCGATGATCTGGGCTACCGAGAGTTTGCTCTCAATCTCTTGAATCCGACCTTCAATAAAACCTTGCCTGTCTTTGGCTGCATCATATTCAGCGTTTTCACTCAAATCACCTTGGGCTCTGGCCTCAGCAATGGCATTGATCACCCACGGACGATCGACTGTTTTGAGGCTGTGCAACTCCTGTTTGAGCTTTTCTGCACCGCGTTTAGTGATAGGTATCGTTGCCATGGCGTATCCAAATAAAAATCACGCCACCAATTGGGCGTGCAATTCCTGAAGAGAGTAGACATCTAAATTATCGAGGTATTTCATTCCCTCAACAGCCGCTTGTGCACCAGCGATCGTCGTGAAGGTAGTCACTCTTGCAAGCAGTGAAGAAATACGAATTTGGCGTGAATCTGCGATCGCATTACGACGCTCTTCAACTGTATTGATGACCAAGGCAATTTCATTGTTTTTGAGCATATCAACCACATTTGGGCGACCTTCAGTCACCTTGTTCACCGTCACTACATGAAGGCCCGCAGCACTGATGGCGGCAGCTGTACCCTTGGTGGCCACCAACTCAAAGCCATAGTCAATAAGCGCTTTGGCAATCAACACAGCTCGGTCTTTATCGCTGTTCTTGACGGTCAAAAATACCTTGCGAACAAGGTCAGTAGGTCGAGGCAATTTTGTTCCTGCCCCTAATTGGCTCTTTACAAAAGCCTCGCCAAAGGTTTTGCCTACACCCATGACTTCCCCCGTCGATTTCATCTCTGGCCCCAAAATCGTATCAACGCCGGGGAATTTCACAAAGGGGAAAACTGCCTCTTTGACACTGAAGTAAGGTGGAATAACTTCTTTACCAATCCCCTGGGCTTGTAGAGATTTACCCACCATGCAACGCGCGGCCACTTTGGCCAGTTGAATGCCCGTTGCCTTGCTGACAAAAGGGACGGTTCGGCTTGCTCTGGGGTTAACCTCTAAAACATAAATCACATCAACACCATCTTTGTGTTGAATAGCAAATTGAACATTCATTAGGCCAACAACTTTGAGGCCATGAGCCATCGCAGTTGTTTGTCTTTTGATTTCATCAATCGTGCTAGGCGAAAGCGAATACGGTGGCAAAGAACAAGCAGAGTCTCCGCTGTGAACGCCAGCTTGCTCAATATGCTCCATCACACCGCCAATAAAGACTTGCTTGCCATCACAGATAGCATCTACATCACATTCAATGGCATCGTTCAAAAAACGGTCAAGCAAAACGGGGGAATCGTGACTCACCTTGACGGCTTCACGCATATAACGCTCAAGATC
>CANNNH010000057.1 GCA_947505915.1 Comamonadaceae bacterium | reverse complement strand
TGCCCTGGTTCAAGGTCTGCGACAGGTCTTGCAGCTGGGGCGAGAGAAAGTTCCAATCGTCTAAGACCTGTTGCAGCTGGGTGGCAATGCCGCTCGCATAATGGGCAGTGGTTAAATCACGCGACACCACCACCAGTTGCCCATCGCGAGACCCGTCTTTGTAAGTAGCCAGTTTCATGCAAGCATTCTATCCAGCGCCATCTTTGCATCGCCCTTCGGCTTGGGGCTTGGTGGTGGTAGTGCTCGTCTTGCATTTGCTGGGTTTACAAACCCTCTCCACCTCGCTCAGTGGGAGCGACGCGCCCTTGCCTGAACCCGTGGCACATCTGCGCTTGTCTGCGCCCCCACCCACAGCCCCTATCGAACTCAAACCTTTGCCCTCGGTCACCACCACCAAACAAACCCAAGTGGCAAAGGTCGTGGCAGCCCCCTCGGCCAGTTCAGGCGCCACGGCGCGGTTGGATGTGGATGACAAGCCCGAGGATCTGCCCAGCACTTCAGCACCGGCGCCTGAACCTCTGGAACCTGCGCCTGCACCAGCCATCGAAAAAACCTTACCCGCAGAAACCTTGCCTGAGCCAGTGGTGCCGCCACCGGTTGAAACACCTGCACCCCCCACGCCGCCAAGCGCCAGCGCACCAGCCCCCGCTGCACCGCCTTGGCTGACGCAGGCCAAGTTTGTCTGGCCAGCGCCTGCTCTGCTGAACTACGAGTTGAGTGGGACCTCCAAAGGCGTTCGCTACACCGCCAACGCCAGCATCAGCTGGAAGCAGCAAGACAACAGCTACCAACTGCGCCATGAAATTCAAGCGTTTTTGTTTGGCAAGCGCAGCCAAACCAGCGCAGGACAAATGGGTGCCACAGGTTTGCTGCCCACACGTTTTGGCGACCAATTTCGCCAAGAACAAGCGGCACATTTCGACCGCGCCAAGGGGGTGTTGATTTACAGCGCCAACACGCCCAGCCAAGCCATTGAAGAAGGCGCACAAGACCGCGTCAGTCTGTTTGTGCAGTTGGCTGGTGCCATGGCGGGTACGCCCGATTTGCGCAACGCTGGGCAAGAGCTGAGTTTTCAAGTGGTGTCGGCCAAGCAAGCCGAGGTCTGGACATTTGCGGTGCTGGGAAATGAAAAAATCGCCTCATCCATGGGCGACTTGGACAGCTTGAAACTGCACAGGGTGCCTCGCAACGAATACGACCAAAAAATCGATATGTGGCTCAGCCCTGCACATGGCTATTTGCCAGCCCGAATACGCATCACCCTAGCCAATGGCGATTTGATTGAAGAAACCCTGAAATCGGTGGTCAAGCCCTGAACAGGCGTTGACAGTTACAGTAGCTGTTTTTGAGTCGTCTGTAGCCTGATGAATGCTGTCACCTCCGCTGAAAAAGCCTCCCTCACCCTTGCTGCGTTGCGCGCCGTGCTGCCCCCCCATGCGGTGCTGTCCTCCAGCGAAAATACCACGCCCTATGAATGCGATGGCCTGACCGCCTACCGCCAACGCCCCATGTGCGTGGTGCTGCCCGAAACCTACACCCACATACAAGACGTGCTGCGCACCTGCCACCGCTTGGGCGTGCCGGTGGTGGCGCGTGGTGCGGGCACCGGTTTGTCGGGCGGGGCCATGCCCCATGCCCAAGGCGTCACCTTGTCGCTGGCCAAGTTCAACAACATATTAAAAATGGATGTGCACAGCCGAACCGCCGTGGTGCAGTGCGGTGTGCGCAATTTGGCCATCAGCGAGGCCGCAGCGCCTTTGGGGCTGTACTACGCACCCGACCCATCGAGCCAAATCGCTTGCACCATTGGTGGCAATGTGGCGGAAAACTCCGGCGGTGTGCATTGTTTGAAATATGGCCTGACCCTGCACAACGTCTTGAAGGTGAAGGGCTTCACCATGGACGGCGAGCCCATCGAGTTTGGTGGCGACGCTTTGGATGCCCCAGGCTTGGACCTGCTGCCACTGGTGGTGGGCTCTGAAGGCATGTTGGCCGTCACCACCGAGGTGACTGTGAAGCTCACGCCCAAGCCGCAATTGGCGCGCTGCATCATGGCCAGCTTTGACGACCTGCGCAAAGCCGGTGACGCGGTGGCGGCCGTCATTGCCGCGGGCATCATTCCTGCTGGGCTGGAAATGATGGACAAGCCCATGACCGCTGCGGTAGAAGACTTTGTGCATGCCGGCTACGACTTGAGTGCCGAGGCGATTTTGCTGTGCGAAAGCGACGGCACGCCCGAAGAAGTGGAAGAAGAAATTGGCCGCATGAGCGCGGTGCTGCAAAGCTGCGGGGCCACCGCCATCGCGGTGAGCCGTGATGAGGCCGAGCGACTGAAGTTTTGGAGTGGCCGCAAGAATGCGTTCCCCGCGTCTGGGCGCATCAGCCCCGACTACATGTGCATGGACTCGACCATTCCACGCAAACGCTTGGCCGACATCTTGTTGGCGATTGCCGAGATGGAAAAAAAGTACGGTTTGCGCTGCGCCAATGTGTTCCACGCGGGCGACGGTAATCTGCACCCACTCATCTTGTTTGATGCCAACGACCCTGATCAATTGCACCGCTGCGAATTGTTTGGCGCGGACATTTTGGAGACCAGTGTCGCCATGGGCGGCACGGTGACCGGCGAGCATGGCGTGGGGGTGGAAAAACTCAACTCCATGTGCGTGCAGTTTTCAGCCGCCGAAAATGAGCAAATGTTTGGCGTCAAACGCGCCTTCGACCCCCAAGGTTTGCTCAACCCCGGCAAGGTGATTCCCACCCTGCAACGCTGCGCCGAGTACGGCAAGATGCTGGTGCGTGGTGGGCAAATAGCACACCCCGATTTGCCGAGGTTTTAAGTCATTGCGAGGCCTGAAAGGCCGAAGCAAACCAGATCGCTTCGCTGCGCTCGCGATAACGGCTTGTTTACCGCGCCCCAAACACCGCCGTACCCGCCCTCACCATGGTGCTGCCGGCTTGCACAGCGGCCTCTAGGTCTGCGCTCATGCCCATGGACAAGGTGTCAAAGTGCGGCAAGCCTAAGGCGGTTTGCAGTTCATCAAACAAGCGCTTGGCTTGGGCATGCACCGCCACCTGTGCGTCAAAACCCGCTACCGGATCGGGGATGGTCATGAGGCCGCGCAAGGCCAGTCGCGGCAAGGCCGACACTGCTTGCGCCAAGGCCAGCGCATCAGCGGGTGCAACACCGGCTTTGGTGCTACCGCCATCGATGTTGATTTGCAAACACACTTGCAACGGTGGCAAATGGGCGGGGCGTTGTTCGCTCAAGCGCTGGGCGATTTTCAGACGGTCCACACTGTGCACCCAATCAAAATGCTCGGCCACCAAGCGGGTTTTGTTGCTTTGCAAAGGGCCGATGCAATGCCACACCAAGCCCGCCACAGTTTGAAGTGCCGCGATTTTGTCCACGCCTTCTTGCACATAGTTTTCGCCAAAGTCGCGCTGGCCCAAGGCGGCGACGGCGGCGACTTGATCGGCGGGGAAGGTTTTGGACACAGCCAGCAGTTGCACGCTGTGGGGTTGGCGACCCGCTTGCAACACCGCTTGTGTGATGCGTTCACTTAACCCTTGATATCGACTGCTCAGTTCATCCATGATGGGACTGTAACAAGACCCATCCCATGAACCCTTGCATTGAAAATTGGCTTGCCCAAACCCTCGCACTTGGCGGCTCAGACCTGCATTTGAGCGCGGGCTCACCACCCATGGCAAGGGTGCTGGGGGAACTTCAAGCTCTGGATGACAGCACCCTCCTTAGCGACCTCATGGCGAAAGAACTGAAGGCACTTCTACCTGACTGGATGGCGCAAGACCATGACGCCGCAGTCGCCCTCGCAGGCCTTGGCCGCTTTCGGGTGAATGTGTTTGAACAGGCGCGTGGTTGGTCCAGCGTGTGGCGCTGCATCCCCGAGCAGATTCCCCTTTTGCAGGACTTGGACACACCCACCTGCCTGACGCAGTGGCTGCAACATCCCAACGGCTTGCTACTGGTAACCGGTGCCACGGGTTCCGGTAAGTCCACTACCTTGGCAGCCCTGCTGGCCCACCTCAACCGGACCCAGCCTTTGCACATCCTGACCCTTGAAGACCCCATCGAGTTTGTGCACTACAGCCAAAGCAGCTTGGTGCAGCAGCGCAATGTGCCAGGTCACAGTGCGGACTTCGCCACGGCTTTACGCGCCGCGTTGCGCCAAGACCCTGATGTCATTTTGGTGGGCGAATTGCGCGACCTGCCCACCATTGAACTGGCCTTGCGAGCCGCCGAAACAGGGCACTTGGTGTTGGCCACGCTGCACACCCGCAGCGCCACCCAAGCGATTGAGCGCTTGGTGGACGTCTTCCCTGGTGAAACAAAAGCCCTGGTTCGCCAGCAACTCAGCCTGTCGTTGTTGGGTATCGTGCATCAGGTCTTGTGCAAAAGCGCCGATGGCACGCGGCGTGTGGCCGCCCATGAAGTGCTTTATGCCAGCCCTGCTGTGCGGCAAATGATCCGCGACAACAAGGCCGCCCAACTGCCCAACGCCTTGCAAACCGGCGCACAGTGGGGTATGCAGACCTTGGCGCAAAGCCTCGCGAAATTGCAAGCCCAAGGCGTGATTTCAACCAGCGAGCTGGCACGACACGCTTGATGGCTAAGATAGAACAACTCAGTTTTCAGGAAAGTTTTCACCCATGGCCCGCACCAACCCCAAAACCTACGAACCCAGCACCCCCACCAAAGTGGCTTTCATTGGCCTCGGTGTCATGGGCTACCCCATGGCAGGCCATTTGGCGCTGGCCGGCCACCATGTGACCGTCTACAACCGCAACCCTGCCAAGGCCAAAGAATGGTGCGCCGAGTTCTCTGGCCACGCCAGCGCGCCCACACCGCGTGAAGCTGCCCTTGGCGCGGACATGGTGTTTTGTTGTGTGGGCAATGACGATGACTTGCGTGCCGTCATGTTGGGTGCCGATGGCGCCTTGGCTGGTACCAAGGCAGGCGCCCTGCTGATCGACCACACCACCGCCTCGGCCAATGTAGCCCGCGAATTATTTGCAGCTGCCAAAACCAAGGGTGTGCATTTTGTCGATGCGCCTGTTTCAGGCGGTGAGGCTGGCGCCATCAACGGCATGTTGACCGTCATGTGCGGCGGCGAGTCCGCTGCTTTTGAGCGCGCCAAGCCTGTGGGCATGGCATTCTCCAAAGCTTTCACCTTGATGGGCGAGAGCGGTGCGGGACAGCTCACCAAAATGGTCAACCAAGTTTGCATTGCTGGTTTGGTGCAAGGCCTCTCCGAGGGCATTGCCTTTGGCATGAAAGCTGGCCTGAACATGGAGCAGGTGTTGGAAGTGATTGGCAAAGGTGCAGCGCAAAGCTGGCAAATGGACAACCGTGGCAAAACCATGGTGGCCGACAAGTTTGACTTTGGCTTTGCGGTCGACTGGATGCGCAAAGACTTGGGGCTGGTGATAGACGAAGCCAAGCGCAACGGTGCACGTGTGCCAGTGACGGCCTTGGTCGACCAGTTTTACGCCGATGTGCAAGCCATGGGCGGCAAGCGCTTTGATACCTCTAGCCTTATCAAGCGCTTGCGCTAAATACCTTTACTTGGCAGGCTTGGCCGTCTCCGCCGGTGGCGCCGGTGGGGGCAACAGGTTGCGCAGTTCGTCCTCGCTGATGACCTCAAACAAGCGCACGACTTTGTTCACGCCTCCAACATTGCGTGTCACTTGGGTTGCGCTGGTGGCTTCGCGCTGGGTAACGCGGCCCATCAAATAGACCGTGCCGCGCTCGGTCACAACCTTGAAGGCACTGGCGAACAAGTCACGGCTGTCAATAAAGCTGGCTTTGACTTTGGCGACGATCAGCAAGTCGTTGGAGCGCTCAGACAAATTGGACAAGGGCATGACGGCCAACTCGTTCACCACGGCTTTGACATTTTCAATTCGCTCGACCAGTTGCAACACAGCTTGGCGGTCCTTCTCGGCGGTGACTTCGCCAGTGAGCAAGACCTGCCGGTTGAAACTGGTGACATTCACATGTACACGCTCACCCAAGTTGTCACGAATGCGTGCCTGCGCACGCAACTCAATCGATTCATCTTCGAGTTGAGCGCCCGAAGTGCGTCGGTCGCTGGCCACCATGGCCGTGCCTGCTACGCCGGCAATCATCAAAGGCGCACAAGCGCTCAAGGTACAGACCAGCAACAAGCCACTGACGGCTTTGACGACAAAAGATGATTTCATGATGGGTTCTCCTGTTCACCTAACAACTGACTGTCCACCCCGTCGCACAAACAGTGCAACACCAGCAAATGAACTTCTTGAATTCTCGCCGTGCGATCGTGGGGCACACAAACATGAACGTCCGTCTCGCGCAACAGCTGCGTAATTTTGCCGCCGCCCTTGCCGGTGAGCGCCACCACGATCAAATCTCTTTCATGGGCAGCCTCGATGGCGGCCAGCACATTGCGGGAATTGCCGCTGGTGGAGATGGCCAACAAAACATCACCGGGTTGCCCCAAAGCCCGCACTTGTTTGGAAAAAATTTGATCAAAGTTGTAGTCGTTGGCGATCGCGGTAATGATGGAACTGTCGGTAGACAGGGCAATCGCACCAAGCTCAGGGCGTTCACGCTCAAAACGTCCGACAAACTCTGCGGCAAAGTGTTGCGCATCTGCCGCTGAACCGCCGTTGCCACAGGCCATGACTTTGCCGCCGCCAGTGACACACATCAGGAGTGCTCCCACAGCTGCGGCGATGGGTTTGCTTAAAGTTTGGGCCGACTGGTATTTCAGGTCAGCGCTGTCGATGAACTGCTGCTCTATGCGTTGCTCTAACATGAGTCAATCATACCTTTGCAGATTGACAAAATCCTTTCACGCCTCAAACGCGGCTTTGAGCCAGATCAAGCGATCTGCTTGCAGCAGCACTGCATCAAAGCGGCATGGAGGGGGGGTTGGATACCTGCGCAAAAAGTGTCTGGCCGCAAAGACAATACGTTTTCGCTTGGTGGCGCTGATGCTGGCACCCGCTCCCCCAAAATCGTCTCTGGCGCGAGCCCTGACCTCGACGAACACCAAAGTCCCATCGCGCTCGCGCACAATCAGGTCAATTTCTCCGCCGCCTCGCCCAGGCGTGCGGTAGTTAGAGGCAAGCAGCGTCAGGCCATGGTCTAGCAAATGCCGCAAGGCGCGTTGCTCGGCAGCATCGCCGCGTTGCTTGGTGTTGGGTACAGGTAAAGAGGTGTTCATTGGTTCAACGTTTTGATTCCGCGTTAGTGGCAGCCCACGATGCCAGCGCTTCACAAGCGCATCCGCCAGCCTGCCTGTATGTACTGGCCACGCCCATTGGCAATTTGGCGGACATGGGCCTGCGGGCTTTGCATGTGCTGACGCTGGTCGATGCCATGGCTTGCGAAGACACGCGCCACAGCCAGAGCTTGCTGCGTGGCTATGGCATAGACAAACCATCGAGTGCTTTTTTGGCCCTGCATCAACACAATGAGACTAGCGCCGCAGAGCAGGTGATTTTGCGATTGCAAAGCGGTCAACGGGTGGCCTATTTAAGTGACGCAGGTACACCGGCGATCAGCGACCCAGGCGCAAAGTTGGTGGCCGTGGTTCAAGCAGCAGGTTTTCGGGTCATCCCTATTCCTGGCCCCAGCAGTGTCACCACGTTGCTGAGTGTGAGTGGCTGCCTAGGCGACGGTAGTTTTGTCTTTTTAGGTTTCTTGCCCAGCAAATCACAAGAGCGTCAAACTGCCATTCAAGCGATGGCGCAAGAGTCACGGGCTCAGGTTTTTTTAGAAGCCCCGCATCGGATTGAAGCAGTCGCCAAGGACATGGCTTTGCTGGGTGAGCGAATGCTCAGCGTTGGGCGCGAACTCACCAAGCAGTTTGAAGAGGTGGCGGTGATGCGCGCAGACAGGCTCAGCTCATGGCTTGACGCTTCTGCACAGCGCAGCAAAGGTGAGTTTGC
>CANNNH010000056.1 GCA_947505915.1 Comamonadaceae bacterium | reverse complement strand
GTGGCTTTGGCCACGTAGCCGTCGGGGCCGGTCCAGGTCACGCTCACGCCTGCGCCTTGCAGGCTGTAGGCGCTCAACGCGTCGGCGGTGCGCTTCTGCACACGGCCATGGTCATAGAACGGGGTGATGAGCCACTGCGACGAGAGCGCCCAGCGCAACTCGATGTTGCCCACCGCGCCTTGTGGGCCACTGGCTTCGCCCACGGGGTAAGCACGTACACCGCTGGGGCCACCCAGGCTCATGTTCTCGGAGCTGTCCAGCGGCTTGCTGCCGGTGTGTTGCCCTTGCACGCTGGCAAAAAATGTCACACCCTTGGCCACGGCCTGTTGGCGTGACAAGGCCCAGCGCAGCTTGTTGTAGCTGCCCAGGGTGGCGTCGTCGTTGCCCGAGGTGGCGTCCAGTTTTTTGACGCGGCCGCTGATGAGGCTTAGGCTGTAGGCGTTGGAGCCTGCGCCGCCTAGGCTGTCAAAGTGGTTGCCGCTCAAACCCACCAAATAGGCGGTGACGCGGTAGTCTTTTTCTTGGGCGTTGTCGACAAAGCTGCCGTAGTCGCGCCGCTCCACACCTGCGGTGAGATAGAGGTTTTGAGAGCGGGATCGGATGAGTGGGTAGGCCGCATCAGCGCTGAGTGTTTGGGCCCTGCCTTTGATGTTGGGCACCACACCATCGTTGCCTTTGGTAACCACTTTGTAGTCCATGTGGCTCACGGCCACATTGCCTTTGAGGCCGCTGCTGCCCAGCGGGGCGCTGGCGCCCAGGCGCAGGTATTCGGCGCCTTCGGCCTTGAGGGTTTGGGCCGAATAGCTCTCGCCGTAGCCCAGGGGGCTGAGCCACAGAGCCGAGCCGATGGCGCGCCACTCGCCCACCGATCGGGCGTTGCCGTTGTCCAGTGCCACGTCAAACATCGTAGCGGGATCGTTCAGTGTGCGCACCAGCACGTCGGTGGTGCCCTCTGCTTGGCCGGTTTTGAGCTGGCCAGTCACGCTCACGCCGCTCAGGTCATCGGCCAGCAGCAAGCCCCGGTTGACGCGGTGGGTGTTGAGGGAGCTGCCCGTGGTGAGTGGTTGACTCACCACGGCTTGCACAATGTCTGGTCTCACGCGGGTGGCGGCTTGGCCGTCGAGCACCACAGCGCCCAGCTTAGCCTCCAGCACTTGCATGCGCACCACACCATCGGTGAGGTCTTGTGAGGGCAGCACTACCCGGGCGAGCCAACCTTCTGCCTCATACGCGCGCTGCACCCAAGCGGCCGCTTCATTGATTTGCTTGATCGAGATGGGCGCAGCGGTAAAGTTTTGCAGCAGGGTGCCCACCTCGGCTTGGTTGAGCAAAGTGTTGCCATCAAGCACCCACTGGCGCACCTGCACGGTGGTGGCTCCGGGCTCCAAGGCCGAAGGTTGGGGCTTGGCTGCATCCACTGGCAAGGCTGCCGGAACCGTCGAAGGGCGAGCTGGTTCAATTTCGCGCAGCACATCACCGGCCTGCACCGCGTTTTGAGCCCAAGCGCTGGCACAAAATGACGCGGCGATAAGCGCACAAATGGTGGACAATTCACAGCGCATGGTGCTTTCCCAAAAATAAAAATTGATGGGTTTAGCGTATTGAAGTGCCAGGCGTCAT
The DNA here is from genome assembly GCA_947505915.1 of Comamonadaceae bacterium. The sequence goes on along the minus strand of CANNNH010000056.1, from coordinate 6,397 downwards.
AAATGACAATTACTAACCATGGGCGCTTGGTCGCCTACCCACAAACTGGTTCACCAGCCGCCCTAGCGCTCCATGGCCGTCGCATTTGTAACAAAATCTAACCATCTGATTCGGCTGATTCAGGGCTGTGTGCTGATCTGTCTGTGCTTGGTCTGGGGGAAAGCCCAAGCGTTGCAGAGCCTGCATTGGATGATTGACCCCAGTGCGCAAGCCAACGTTCAAACGGTGTCTGCCATGCCCGAGTCTCGCTGGCAAACCTTGGAGGGGTCGTTCAGCCGCGGTTTTTCCGCCGAGGCCATTTGGGTTCGGGTGCGATACACAACCGACACGGCCACACCCGGGTTGATGGAGTTGGAGCAAGCCGCATTGCACGAGGTGGACTTTTTCTACCAAGACGCTGCCGGGGCTTGGGTTCGCCAGCCGGGTGTGCGCTCATCTTGGGAACACCCCCGGGTCTTGGATTACCGCCGCCCCTTGCTGCAGCTCCCCGATGCGCCTAAAGGTGCTACGGTGTATTTACGCGTCCACACCCAATCCTCGCTGGCTATTGAACTGCGCCTTTGGGCGCACAGTGATTGGGTGCGAAACAGCCAGCGCGACACCTTGTTGTGGGGTTTGTTTTTTGGCTTTAACCTGATGGTGGCGGTGTTTTTCGGCTTGTTCGCTTACTGGACCCGCATCAAGCTGCACGCGGTCTATGCGCTGTACATGTTCACGCTGCTGCTGGCCACCTTCTTGACCGGCGGTTGGTATGCGCAGCTCACCACCTGGGGCACGTCTGCGTTGTGGGTGGGCTTGTTGGGCATCGTCATAAGTTGGGTCAATTTTGTGGCTATGGTGTTCGACTTTGAATTCCTGAACGTGCGGCAAACACGTCGACGCTTAGCCACCGCGGTGCTGTGGTTCACTGGCTTAGCCGGAGTGGTGGCTACGGTGGGCATTGCTTGGGGGCACTACCGCAGCGTTGTGCCGATGAGCCAATTAATTGGTGCCGGACTGATTTTTTTGAATATGTATTTGGGCGTATCCGAGCTCAGGAAAGGCAACCCCAAAGCAAGCTTTTTTTTGTGGGCATTCGGTATTTTTTACGCGGGGGTGCTGATTCGCTACTTGCGCAATTTTGGTGTGCTAGAACCCAATGCCATCACAGAGAATAGCTATCAAATGGCCGCGTTTGCGCACATGATGATCATGAGTGTCGGTATTTTTTCCAGCTACAACCGCTTGCAAGTCGAAAAGAACGCAGCAGTAGCCTTGGCTGAGTCTGAGCAAGTGCATCGCAAACTCCAGGGTGAGTTCTTGGGTTTGGTCTCCCACGAATTGCGTACACCGCTGACCATCGTCAGCGTCGCCGCCGACAACTTGGTAAGCGCTCAATTAGCCCCACTAGAGCGCGAGCGCGTGAATAAAATCCGGCGCGCCGCAGAACGTATGCGCCTCATCATCGAGGGCTACCTCAACGCCGAACGACTGACACAAGCACCTGCGCCCGACACCTTCCAAACCATCGACATGGAAAGTCTGTGCAAACAGATCATTCAAAACGCACAAGAAAAATCACCGCACCCCATCGACTTAAAAATTCAAGCCGGCAGCCAGAACACCCTGTTAGGCAACGCCTTGGAAATTCAAATAGCAATGGACAATTTGGTGGGCAACGCCATCGCCCACAGTTCGTCCGCTGATCCTGTTGAGGTGCAACTGTCGTCCGACGATCAAATGTGTACCGTGGCGGTGACCAACCATGGCGACCCTATTCCTGAGCAAGACTTACCCCACCTGTTTGAACGCTTTTACCGGGCCAGCAATGCTACATATCGAACCGGCTCAGGCTTGGGGCTGTATTTGGTGCAACAGATTGCCGATCACCACCAAGGACAAGTCAGCGCTGTCAATCTACCTGATGGGCGCTGTCGTTTTGTGTTGAGCTTACGCAAAAACTTGTAAAGACATCAGGCCACGAACTGCAGCTGCGCCAATTGCGCGTACAGCCCTGTTGCCGCCAACGCTAATTGACTAGGTGCAAAGCGTGCTGCGGCCCTTCCAGCTCTACGAGCAACTCCAGAGCTAAGTGCTCACCGTGATGGGCCAGGGTCAGCCTGGCAATTGAGCTTCAATCCTCGTTGCCGCGCCTGTCCACCTTGGCCGGGCGGGGGACTTTCTTGAGCTTGACCAGGCGCTTGAGCTCGATTTCGTCTTTTTTGACCTGCCGCTCGGCATCCAGCTTTTGCCCGGCGGCCAGCCACTGCGCGAACTCCTGCGGCGTCTCCAGCGTGATACGCCCCAGCGTGGACTGGCGGAATTCGTAAATCACGATCTCAGCGGCTTTTTGTAAATTGATGCGGCCTTTGCTCAGGACGGCGCCCCGCTTGCGGCCGATCTCCTCGAGCAACTGCTCGTCGGTGGTGCCGGCCGGCAGCTCGACCTTGTAGCGTGCTTTGAGCAGATCAGGGTAGTTCGGGACCAGGTAGTCCAGCAGCTCCAGCGCCACTTCTTCTTCGTTGAAGGCATTGCGGCCAATAGCGCCGCTGGCGGCCAGGTTGTAGCCGCTCTTGGCCACGATGATGCGCGGCCACAGCATGCCGGGAGTGTCGAACAAATAAAAGCCGTCGGCCAGCACGATGCGCTGCTCAATTTTGGTGACACCCGCTTCGTCACCGGTTTTGGTGGCGCGCTTGCCAGTGAGCGTGTTGATCAGCGTCGATTTACCGACGTTGGGAATGCCGCAAATCAGCACGCGCATGGGCTTGACCATGCTGCCGCGCGTGGGCGCCAGCACGTGACAAGCCTCGATCAGTGCTTTGGCCGGCGTGCTCATGCTGGCGTCCAGCCCGATGGCCCGCGTGCCCGGCTGGCTGTTGTAGTGCGCCAGCCAAAGCGGCGTGCGGGTCGGGTCGGCCAGGTCTTGCTTGTTGAGCACCTTGAGCGCCGGCTTGCCGCCCGTGAGTTCAGCCAGCATCGGGTTGGCACTGGAGCCCGGCAGGCGGGCGTCCAGCAGCTCGATCACGACATCAATTTCCTTGATCCGCTCGCTGATGGCTTTTTTGGTCAAGTGCATGTGACCGGGAAACCATTGAATTGCCATCTGTGCGTGTTCTTTCTTTAATACACGGATTGTGAACGGACTTTTTGCAGACCCGTCCGGCGCGAACAGCGGTAAATCTAGGCCGTAGCCATCCGCAAACGCCGCGCGGCGTCTTCAGCGCGCGCGTCGTCAATCTCGCGCAGCACGGCCTGCATGTCCACGTCGGCATGGGCGCGTTCGTAGTGGCCGGTCAGCGGCGTCTCGTTGCTCAAAAGGCCGCTTTGGTACAGGCTCCACATCTCGGGGACGTACTGAGTGGCCAGCAGCTCGGGGGCAAACTGGCCAAAAAAGTCGCGCAAGTTGGCCACGTCACGCATCAGCATGCGCTGCGCGTGGTTGTTGCCGGCCGCGTCCACCGCCTGCGGCAGGTCGATGATGACGGGGCTGTCAGTCCCCTCTTCCCCCTCGGCGCCCGGCGTGTGCGCCAGCAAAATATTGAACTCTGACAAGTCGCCGTGCACCACACCTGCGCACAGCATGCGCACCACCTCGCCGATCAGCGTGGCATGGTGCGCCAAGGCCTGGGCCTGCGTGAAAGCCACGTCGTTCAGTCGCGGCGCGGCATCACCATGGGCATTGGTCACCAGCTCCATCAGCAGCACACCGTCATGAAAGTTGTAGGGCTGCGGCACGCGCACACCGGCCGCGGCCAGCCGGTACAGCGCATCGACCTCGGCGCTTTGCCAGGCGGCTTCTTGCGCCTGCCGGCCGAACTTGCTGCCCTTGGCCATGGCACGCGCCTGGCGGGAGTTTTTGACCTTGCGGTTTTCGGTGTAGTCCACCGCCTGCCGGAAGCTGCGGTTGGTGGCTTCCTTGTAGATCTTGGCGCAGCGCGTCTCGTCGCCGCAGCGCACCACATAGACCATGGCTTCCTTGCCACTCATCAGTTGGCGGACCACCGTGTCGATCAGGCCCTCTTCAACAAGGGATTGCAGTCTGGGGGGAGCTTTCATGGGCGGCGAGGGCTAGCGCCCCACCACGGACCAGCCCACGTGCTGGTCGGCCTTGTTGTTTTCGTACTCCCAGGCAGTGCCGCAGCGGTCGCATTTGTAGGGCGTGATGGCGACCAGGCCGTGGCTGCGCTTGGCATGGTGCGGGGCGCCCTGCACCAGTTCCGGGTGGCCGGGGGCGCGGCGCCAGTTGCGCTGAATGCCGGCGCAGGCCTCGCACAGCAGCATTTTTTTCAATTCGTGCTGGCGGTTCGGGTCCAATGAAGCGGCGGGCGCGTCTGGCGGGGTGTTGCTGGAAGTCATGGGCCCGATTGTGCGCTTTGCCCGCCGGCCGGCGCGCCCAGGCCCCGCAAGCGCAGGTGTAATGCGTCGCCCAGGTCCACAGGCTGCTGCTGGCGGGCCAGCAGGTAATGGTGGCTGAACACATCCAGGTAAGCCTCCAGCGTTTGCGCCGCCAGCGGCTCGTCGGCCAGCGCCAGGCACAACGACGCCACCTCGGAGGTGCAAAAGTGGTCATCGCGCTTGGAGCGGCGCAGGCGGTAGCGCGAGATCTGCTCGGGCGCCAGACTGAGCACGGGCAAGTGGTCCAGGTAAGGGCTCTTGCGAAACATCTTGCGCGCCTCGGGCCAGGTGGCGTCAAGCAGCACAAACAGCGGGCGTTTGGCGCTTTGCCCGGGCACATCGGCCGCAGGCTGCACCTGTGTGACCACCCGCGCGGCGTCCACAAACTCGCCCGGGAACACCAGGAAAGGCTGCCATTGCGGGTCGGCCAGTAAGGCCAGCAAGGCCGGGTCGATCTCGGTGCGTGCCCAGCCAAAAGCCCAGGTGTCGGGCACCACATCGGCAATCAACCAACCGGTGTTGCTGGGTTTGAGCGGCTCAATGTCGCACATGATCAGACACACCCCGGCGCGCGTGGTGATGGCCGGGCGCAAGTCACACAGACAGTGACTGGGAATCAGCCGGCAACCCGGGCAATGCGCCAGCCGCGAGCCGCCCCGGGCTAAAAAGGGTTTCGAACTGCGCGCAAGTCGGGCGGTGCGCAATCGGGAAACAGCATGAGGCATACAAGGGCGGGTTTGACTCAAAGTGGCTGAAAGACGGTCATCGTTGTCCGCCGGCGCAGCCATGGCGGGGTCAGCGTGAACAGCTGACTTAAGCCAGGGCCGGCACAGGGCGGCCCAGCCGGTCGGCAGACAGGTACTGCTCGCGGTAAATCTCGAAGGGCATGGTGTCAGCAGCTTCGATCTTTTTTTGCTCAAACAGGGACTGCTGGCTCATCGCCTCAAAGCGGCTTTGCTGCTCGTCTGACCAGGGCATTTGCAAATAAAACGCTTGCGAGCTCACAGACTGCGCGCGCACAAATTGAACAAAAGAATTGTCAAAGTCCTGCAAGCTGCTGAGCACGCGCGCGGAGGGCAGCGTGGCGGGTGCATGCAGCGCAGCGGCCGCAGCACTCAGGGCGCGGCTGAAACGATCGCTGGCGTGTGCTGCGTCCAGGCAGGCGGCCAGAGGCCGGCAAGCATCCATCAGTTCCTCGGCCCAATCCGTCAGGCTGATATCCCGGCCGTCACGCTCGAGCATCAAACCCGGCTCGCGCCCGCGGGCAGCTGCGCGGTGCTGGTTGCGCGCCAGCTCAGCGATCTCGGCGGGCGAGTCGGGCGGGCTTTCGGTTTGCAGGCAATGCAGCAAAAACACGTCCAGAAAATCCATGGTCTCGGCCTTGATGCCGGCCGGCACAAAGGGGTCCAGGTCCATCAGGCGCACTTCGATGTATTCGACACCGCGCTCGCGCAGCGCGTGCAGAGGACGCTCACCCGGAAAAATCACGCGCTTGGGGCGGATGGTGCCGTAAAACTCGTTTTCAATTTGCAGCAGCGTGTCGCCCAGCTGGTTGTAGTCGCCGCCGGGGTTGCGGATGCCCACCGCTTCATACGCCGGGTAGGGCCGTGTGAGCGCGTCGGCGAGCGAGGCGGCGTAGCCTTCGAGGCTGTTGTAGCTGACGGCCAGCGAGGCCTGCGCGTCACTCTGGTAGCCCAGTCGGCCCATGCGCAGCGAGGTGCCGTGCGGCATGTACATGGTGCTGCCGGCGAGCTTTTGCAGTTCATGCTGACGCCCGGCCACAAAGCTGGAGCACACCGCCGGCGAGGCACCAAAGAGATACAGCAGCAAAAAAGCGTGTCGCCGGAAGTTACGTATCAAACCGAAATACGATTCGCTGCTCACGCCCGGCAGCGACCAGTTGTAGTGAATCCCAGAGATGGTTTGCATGCGCCGGCCGTAGCGGTGGCTCAGGCCCATGCGGTAAACGCTTTTAGCGCGGCCCACATTGGACGCGCCAAAACGTGCAATGGGAATGGTC
>CANNNH010000055.1 GCA_947505915.1 Comamonadaceae bacterium | reverse complement strand
CCAGGCTTTGAGTTGTATGGCCACTTCTTGGCGCTCAACCCCATGGCCTTGCTGGGGCACAACCGAGATTTTGGTTGGAACCTGACCATGTTCCAAAACGACGACACCGACTTGGTGGCGCTGACCGTGGACCCGAAAAACCCCGACCGCATCTGGCACCAAGGCGCCTGGGTGGAATTGAGCGTGCGCGAAGAAACCATCGCCGTCAAAGGCGCGGACAGCGTGGTGATGCAAGTGCGCAGTTCGCCCCACGGGCCGGTGATCAACGATGCCTTGCCTTCGCCATCGGCGGGCCAACCCTTGGCCTTGTGGTGGACGCTGTACCAAACCGAAAATCCCATCGTCGAAGCCTTTTACCAACTCAACCGCGCCAACACCTTGGACAAAGCGCGCCAAGCGGCCAGCTTGGTCCACGCGCCAGGTTTGAACGTGGTGTGGGCCAATGCGCAAGGCGACATCGGCTGGTGGGCCGCTGCCCGCTTGGTCATTCGCCCCGACGGGGTAGACCCTTCGCGTATCTTGGATGACGCCCGAGGCGAGGCGGTCAAACTGGGTTTTTTGCCGTTTGAGCGCACCCCCCAAGAAGAAAACCCGGCGCGTGGCTTCATCGTGTCGGCCAACCACCAGCCCGCAGGGGCCACCGTGGTCGCGGGCTACTACAACACGGGCGACCGGGCGCGGCGCTTGTACCAACAACTCGGTCAAGACACGGAGCGCTGGGACACCAGCAACACCCAGGCCTTGCAGTTGGACGCCAAGACAGATTACTTTGTGCGCAGTTGGCGACCCATGGCGGACGACTTGCGTGCCGCCGCCGCCAATGATGAGGAGCGCATGTGGGTCGAGTTGCTGCTGGCTTGGGATGGCCAGCATGGGGCCGACAAAATTGCCCCAACCTTGTCCAACCAATTGGCCTTTGATGTGTTGCAACAAGCCATGGCCGACGAGTTGGGGCCGGAGTGGATGGGCTTGTTTCTGCGCACCCGCATGGCCGACCAGGCCTTGCCCCGTCTGGCCGCCCATGCACAGTCGCCGTGGTGGGATCGGCGCGACACCCCAGGCGTGGAAACCCGTGCCCAGGTGGTGGCCGATGCGTGGCGCGCCACCGTGACGCATTTGCAAACCACCTTGGGGCCCGTGGTTCAAAACTGGGCATGGGGCCAAGTGCACACCTTGACCCATGTGCATCCCTTGGGCCGGGTCAGCCCCTTGGACTGGGTGTTCAATGTCGGGCCGTTTGGCCTGGCCGGTGGGCGCGAAGTGCCCAACAACCAAAGCCACCCCCTGGGCACCGCGCCGTGGAAGGTCACCTATGGGCCTTCAACCCGGCGCGTGATCGACTTTGCTCAGCCGCAGTTGGCGCAAGGCGTATTGCCGGTGGGGCAAAGTGGCGTGTGGGGTGACGCGCACTACAGCGACCAAGCACTCATGCATGCCCAAGGCCGCAGCCGGGGGCAGTGGTTGGACGCGCCCGATGTGGACGCGCACACCCGCAGCGTGCTGTTTTTGCGCGCCCCTTGAGGTGCGCCCATGGCGTTTCTTTGATGCCGGCGAGCCCGAGGTCGCCCGCTGAAGTGAAAGCCGTCAATCTTGGTGAAGACGGTTTTTCGCAGGCCATCCGGCGGCAAAACTTCCTTACTCGACTTGGATGCCGGCGGCTTTGACCACCGGCCCGTAACGGCCCAAGTCGCGGCGAATTTCGTCGCGAAATGCCTCGGGGCTGCCCGGCGTGGCCTCGATGCCGAGCACCCGCAATTTGTCGCGCACCACCGGGTCGTTCAGGGTGGCGTTGAGCTCGGTATTGAGTTTTTGGATGATGGCCGCCGGTGTTTGCGCCGGTGCCAAAAAACCCACCCATGAAGCGGCATTGAAATCGCTCACGCCGCTTTCGGCAAAGGTGGGCACGTCGGGCAACGAACTGGCACGCTGGGGGCTGGACACGGCCATGGGCTTGAGCTTGCCCGACTTCACATGGTTGTAAGCCCCGGCCACGGCGGTGTAGACCAGCGGGATGTTGCCGCCCATCACATCGATCATGGCCTGGCCACCGCCTTTGTAAGGCACGTGGGTGAGTTGCGCGCCCGAGCGAATTTTGAACAACTCACCCGCGATGTGCGGTGTGCTGCCAGTGCCGGAGGTGCCGTAGGACAAACCGCCCGGTGTTTTTTTCGACAAGGCGATCAGCTCTTGCAGGTTTTTGGCCGGCACGTTGGGGTTGGCCACCAAGATCAACGTGGCGTCGCCAATTTTGCCAATCGGCGCGTAATCGTTGATGGGGTCGAAACCCACTTTGGCAAACACGTGGGGGTTGATGACCATGGTGCCGTCAAAGCCCATCACCCAGGTATAGCCATCTGGCGCTGCGGCCTTGACCAAGGCCATGCCGATATTGCCCGAAGCACCGGGTTTGTTATCGATCACGATTTGTTGGTTCAGTCGCCGCCCCAGGTGCTCGGCCACCAAACGCGCACTGGTGTCGGTCACGCCGCCGGGGGTGAAGGGCACGATGACGCGAATGGGTTTGCTGGGGAAGGCATCGTCGGCGGCGATGGCGCCAGATGCCCACAAGCTGGCCCACAGGGCAAAGGCCCCTGCCAAGCGACGACGGTTGAAATATGAATTGAAAGCCATGGTGTGTCTCCGTGAAAAGGTGATGCGCCTCAGGGCATGTAAGCGCCGCCGTTGACGAACAGGGTTTGGCCGGTCATGTAGGCCGAGGCGCTTGAGAGCAAAAACAAAACTGGGCCCACGATGTCTTCGGGGGTGGCCATGCGGCCCATGGGGGCGAGCTTGGCCAAGGCCTCGGTGGGTATGGGCGGCGCGCCTTGCTCGTCAGAGCGCCCGGTGCCGCCGCGCAAAAAAGCCGTGTCCACGGGGCCCGGTGCCACCGCGTTGACGCGCACATGGGGCGCGTTCTCCAAAGCCAACTGGCGCATCAGCAACAGCAAGCCCGCCTTGGCCGGGCCGTATGCGCCATACATGGGCCTGGCCCATGCGCCCAAGCCCGACGAGATGTGAACCATGCTGCCGTTGGTGCTGGCACGCAAATGGGGCATCACCGCGCGCGAGATGTAAAACGCAGAATCCAAATTCCCGTGCATGACCTCTTGCCACACCTCGGTGGGCGTGTCGGCCAAGGCCAGTGGCGCCGACATGTAGCCCACCAAGTTCACGCAGCCATCGATGCCACCGAGCTTTGCGGCCGCTTTGGCCACAGCCTGATCCACGCTGGCCGGGTCTTTGGCGTCAATTGGCAACAGGTGTACGCCGCTCAAGGGGTGGCGCTCGATAGAGATGGGTAAATCCAGCACGGCCACTTGGGCGCCGGCTTGCACCGCTGCTTGGGCCACGGCACGGCCAATGCCGCCACAGCCACCGATCAGCAGCAAGCGCTGTGGCTTCATTCCCGCCGAGGGGTGTGGTGTGAAATCTGACATGGTTTTTCTCCAAAGGGTTTGTCAAGCAGTCGGTGCGCACCAGGGTGGACAGCGCATGCACCAAAGACGCACGAATAGTAGGCGGATGTTAAGGGCTTTTCCGAGGCTTAAACGACGATTTTTCTGGCATGATGTGATCTATTCATTTGAATCAAATACCTTGCAACTCCTACAACAAATCATCAATGGCTTGATGCTCGGTGGGGTCTTGGCCTTTGTGGCCGTGGCGTTCACGCTGACCATTGGCATGCTGAACTTTTTGAACTTCACCATTCCCGCGCTGTTCATGTTGGCGGGCATGGTCACTTGGGCGTTGTCCACCGCCGGCCCGCATTGGTTGGGTTGGGGCTGGCACTGGGCCTGGGCGGCGCTGGCTGGGGTTAGCGTGGCGGTGTTGGCCTCGCTTTTGATCGAGCGCTTCACTTACCGTTACATGAAGGCGCGTTTTGGCGATGCCACTGAACATGCCCTGCCCTTGGTCAGCTCCTTGGGTTTTTTGATTGTGTTCGAACACCTGGCCATGGCCTTGTGGGGCGGTGACCCCCAGCGCTTTGAGTTGCCGTTCAAAAACACCAATCTTCAATGGGGTGGTTTGATCGTGGGCGTGCCCCACTTGATCAGCCTGTGCCTGGCCATCGCCTTGGTCGCGGTGTTGCACCAGGTGCTGGCGCGCACCCAAACGGGCCGCGCTTTGCGAGCGATTGCCGAGAACCCCGACGCCAGCACCTTGATGGGCGTGGAGGTGCAGCACATTGTTCCTTTGGTGTTTGTGATCGCCGGCATGTTGTCGGCTTTCGCGGGCATTTTGTATGCGGCCAGTTATGGCACGGTCACGCCGTTCATGGGTGACGCCATTGCCACCGACGCCATCGCCGGCATGGTGCTGGGGGGCTTGGGCAATATTTGGGGCGCCATTGCGGGGGGCTTGTTGGTGGGCCTGGTCAAGGTCTTGGCCATCAGCGTGTTTGGTGCTGAGATTGAAAAAATTCCCGTGTGGGGTTTGCTGTTGGCCATTTTGATCGTGCGCCCCTCGGGCTTGTTTGGCCACACCCACATTGGCAAGGGGAAATTTTGATGTCGGGCTACATCAGCGGTTTGTTGGCCATGCTGGCGATCAACACCATCATCGCCTATTCGGTGTTTGTGCCGGCCTCGGCGGGTTTGCTCAATTTGGGTGCGGCCGGTTTTGTGCTGGTGGGCGCCTACAGCGCAGGGGCGCTGACGGCCTTGTGGGGCCTGCCTTTGTGGCTGGCTGTGCCCCTGGGCGCGCTGATGGCCGGGGTGGTGGCCTTTTTGATCGCCTTTCCGATTTTGCGCACCCGTGGCATTTACATGGTGCTGGCCACCTTTGCCTTTGCCGAGGTGGTGGGCGGTGTGTTGATCAACATCCCGGCCTTGGGCGGTGCGGCAGGCCTGTCGGTCATGGCCTATGCGGGTTTGCCGGTGGTAGCCCCGGTGGCCGTGGGCGTGGTGTGCTTCGTGGCTTGGTTGATGGCCACCCGCTTTGGTTTGTCGGTGCGGGCTGTTCACGACGACGAAAACGTGGCCCATTTGTTTGGTGTGCACCTGCGCATGACCCAGGTGGTGGCGCTCACCATTGGCGGCGCCATTGGGGGATTGGGCGGGGGTTTGTTGGTGCACCAGTTCAACTTCATTGATGTGCAGTCCACTGGGGCCATGTTCAGCATTTACGTGCTGCTGTATGTGCTGATGGGCGGCACCCAAACCGTCTGGGGCCCATTGTTTGGCGCGATCTTTTTCACCCTGGTGCCCGAGGCCTTGCGCAAGATGTCCGAGTTGGATGCGTCGCTCAAATTTTTGGAAGGTGGGCGCTACATCTTGTTTGGTTTGGCGGTGGTGTTGATCATGATGTGGCGGCCCCAAGGCGTGGTCACCCGCACCATGCTGGAGAACCTGCGCGCAAGTTGGGGCGGGCGGCGGGCCCCCGCCGAAACATCTGCCGGGGGGCGCGCATGAGCACGGTGCTGGAACTCGCGGGTGTGAGCAAATCGTTTGGTGGGCTGAAGGTGATTGACGACGTCAGCTTTGCCGTGCCCAAAGGCAGCCGCACCGCCTTGATTGGCCCCAATGGGGCGGGCAAGTCCACGGTGTTCAACCTGATCTCGGGTGTGTACCCGATCGACACCGGGCGCATCAGCGCCTTGGACCAAGACATCACCCACATGTCGGTGGCGCACCGGGTGGCGCACGGCTTGGCGCGCTCGTTTCAAAACATCCGGCTCATGCCGCACCTGTCCACAGTCGAGAACGTGATGCTGGGCGAACACCACTTGAGTTCGCCGTGGTCGCTGGCCCGTGGCGACCGTGCCAGTGAGCGCGCCCGCGCTGCTTTGGCCGACGCGGGCCTGGGCACCTATCCGGGCCAAGTGGTGGCCGATCTGCCCTACGGCATCCAAAAGCGCATCGAGGTGGTGCGCGCCATCATGGCCCAACCGCAAATTTTGTTGCTGGATGAACCCGCCGCAGGCTTGAACCACGTCGAGACCGAAGAGCTGCGCCGTTTGCTCGAGCGCTTGTCCGAGCGCGGCATCACCTTGCTGGTGGTCGAGCACGACATGCCGTTTGTGCGCACCCTGTGCAACCATGTGGTGGTGCTCAACTTTGGCAAAAAGATCTTCGAAGGCACACCCGAGGCGGTTCACCGTGACCCTGGCGTGCTCGAAGCCTATTTGGGCACGCCCACACCGGCAGGGGGTGCCCATGCTGCTTGATGCCCAAGGCTTGGATGTGGTGTATGGCCGCACCCATGCGGTTAAAAATGTATCGGTGCAGGTCAAGGCGGGTGAAATCGTCACCGTGCTCGGAGCCAATGGAGCCGGCAAAAGTTCTTTGCTGCGGGCTTTGCAGGGCATGGTCACACCCCAACAAGGCGAGTTGCAGTTCAAAGGCCAATCGGTGCTGCGCCAAAGCGCTGCTTGGCGGGTGGGGCAAGGTTTGGTGTTGGTGCCCGAGGGGCGGCAAATTTTTGTCAGCCTCACCGTCAACGACAACTTGCTGATGGGTGCCTACACCCGGCGCGACGACCCGCAGCGCGAAATCGACGCCATTTACGAGCGTTTTCCCAATTTGGCCTCGCGCCGCGACATGCTGGCCTCGGTGCTCTCGGGTGGCGAGCAGCAAATGCTGGCCATTGGCCGCGCCTTGCTCAGCAAGCCCACGCTGATGATGCTCGATGAGCCCTCCTTGGGCCTGAGCCCCCTGTTGGTGCAGGCCTTGTTTGGCTTGCTCAAAGATTTGAACCGTGACGGTTTGTCAATATTGCTCGTGGAGCAAAACACACACATGGCGCTGGCCACTGCCCACAGGGCCTATGTGTTGGAGCTTGGGCGGCTGGTTTTGCAAGGCAATGCCCAAGACATTGCAGCGGATCCGCGCATGGCTGCTGCATACTTGGGCGCTTGATCACAGGAGAATGATATGAATAAACGTTTGTGGACCTTGGCCTTGGCCGCGGGTTTTGCCCTGCCGGTTTTCAGCCAAGAGCTGGTGCTGGGTTTGACACATGCCAAAACCGGCCGCTTTGCCGGCGTGGGCGTGGGCACCGAGATTGCTGTGGACATTGCCGTGGCTGAGATCAATGCCGCCGGTGGTGTAAATGGCAAGAAAATTCGCATTGAAAAATTCGACACTGGCAGTGACGCCAAAAACGCGCAAGTAGCGACCCAAAAATTTGCCGAAGATGCCAAAGCCCTGGGCATCATTGGCCCGTTCTCCAGCCAAGAGGCCCAAGTGGCGTTCGCCGCTGGTGAACGTTTAGAGATTGTGCAAATTCCCAATGCCGCTTCGGCCCCTGGCTTGACCAAAGACCGCAAATGGGCTTTCCGCGTCACCGAAGACGAAGGCAAGCAGTTTGGTCGTTTGCTCAAAACCATGTCCACCAAAGGTGGTGTGTCCAACAAAACGGCTGCGGTGATGTTCCCCAGCGACGAATTTGTTGGCAAGTCCTTGGCCACCTGGATGCCCAATTTGCTGGAGGCCAGCGGCTGGAAGATGGTGATTCCCGCTGAGGGCTTCCCCACCAACGCCACCGATTTGTCGCCCCACATCACCAAGTTGCAAGGCAATTCACCGGGGGTGTTTGCCTTTGCGGGCTTGCCAGAAGGCACGGCCAAAGTGATGAAAGAGTTGCGCCGCCAAGGCCACAACAGCATGTTGATTGGTGGGCAAATTTTTGCCGATCCTGACATTGCCAAAGTGTTGGGCAGTGACGGTGAAAACGCCACCTTTGTGTCTTGGTACTGGTGGGACCTCAATGACCGCACCCGCCAGTTTGAAAAGAAATTTTTGGACGAAGCCAAAAAACGTGGCGTCAACAAGTCTGGTGCCCACCACGTCGATGCATCTGCTTATGACATCGTGTATGTCTACGCCGATGTCATGCGCCGCGCCGGCATCACCGGCGACGCAGCCAAGCTCAAGGCCGAGCGGGTGGCCATTCGCGACAGCTTGATGGCCACCAACATCGACGGTGTGGTGGGCAAGGTTTGCTTCAGCAAAGAACGCGATTCGGAGCTGGCCGCCTACATCATCCGTATCAAAAACGGCCAGCGCACTTTGCTCGACTCGCACGCGCCAGATCGCTGCATGTAAAACTTCTTTGGGGTGCGCAAGCCCCACGCAAGACCTGCGTTGTCAAT
>CANNNH010000054.1 GCA_947505915.1 Comamonadaceae bacterium | reverse complement strand
CGCGCCGTTTTCCACTTGATGACGCGCCACCGCCAATGCCTGCTCGAACTCGCCATTCAAAATCATGCGGGCAAAGGCCTTGGAGCCGGTGACGTTGGTGCGCTCGCCAATGTTGACGAACAAATTACCCGCGCCAATGCTGACCGGCTCCAGGCCGGACAGCTTCATGGGGGGAACCGCAGGAATAAGAGAAGAAGACACGGACTCACCTTAGGACAAAGGTGAGCGTGGTTGCAAGCATTGAGCCCCAAGCCTGACTTCGCACGCGGGCGAAGCTGCAACGCTCCTTGGGAAATTGGGATTTTAACGGGTCACGGCTGGGGTGGTGCCGGAAGGGACATCAACCCGCCCATTCCTGACCTAGGCTTTCGGCTTGCTCCAGCACCAACTCCACAGCGGCATCGGCCAGATCGGGCGGGTATTTGTACTTACGCAATATGCGCCTGACCATCAGCCGCAACTTGGCACGTACGCTCTCGCGCTCTGACCAATCCACGGTCAGGTTTTCGCGCAGGTTGGCCGTGAGTTCCTGGGCGATTTTTTTCAGCGTCTCGTCTTGCAACTCCCGCACTGCCGATTCGTTGTTGGCCAGGGCGTCGTAAAACTTCACTTCATCGTCGCCCAGCCCCAATGTTTCGCCCCGGCCCGCGGCTTCGCGGAACTTCTTGGCCATGGCGATCAGCTCTTCCATCACCTGCGCGGTTTCAATGCTGCGGTTTTGATAGCGGCGAATCACGTCGGCCAGCAAGTCGCTGAACTTGCGGTCTTGCACCACGTTGGTGGCAAAGCGGCTTTTGATCTCGCCTTGCAGCAGCCGCTCCAGCAGCTCTACGGCCAAATTCTTCTCGGGCAGGTTGTTCACCTGCGCCAAAAACGCATCGTCCAACAATCCGATATTGGGCTTGTCCAGACCCACAGCGGCAAAAATGTCCACCACCTCGCCCGAGACCACCGCCGAGTTGATGATCTGGCGGATGGCCAAGTCGCGGGCTTCGTCAGTCTTGCGCTGGGCGCTGGCCTCGCGCTTGGTCAGGATCACTTTGACCGCTTGCATGAAAGCCACCTCATTGCGATGCGCTTTGGCCTCGTCCAGGGTGCAGCACAGGCTAAAGGCCTGGCTCATGGCGAGCGCGTGGTCAGCAAAACGCTTTTTACCGTCACGCTCTTTGTCTGACTTGAGGCCCAGCACGTGGTTGGCGGCGCCAGCCAGCGTCTTGTGCCCGCCCGTCAAAAAGCCTGAATAGTCAAAGCCGTGCAACATGGCGCCCAGTACATCCAGCTTTTCCAGCAAAACGGCCAGCGCTTCGCGCGCGTCCACCGTGGGCTTGCCCCGACCTTTGCTCGCGGTGTATTCCTTCATGGCGGCTTTAAGGTCTTCACCAATGCCGATGTAGTCCACCACCAGGCCGCCTTGCTTTTCTTTGAACACGCGGTTCACGCGGGCAATCGCCTGCATCAGGCTGTGGCCCTTCATGGGCTTGTCCACATACAGAGTGTGCACGCAGGGCGCATCAAAACCCGTGAGCGGCTTGATTGACCTTGAAGCCAAGACTCCGCCAACTGTGTCACCCTTTCGCAGTTGCGCAATCTTGATCACTGGCAAATCGTTATCACCTGTTGGTGGGAACTTTTGTAAAGCCAAACCATTGAGAAATGAAGCCACATCATCCAACGATTTAACATGCCACCCCTTCGGCACATCCCCCAACTCCGACTCTTCAAAGCTGTCGGGGAACAGGGCGGCGGTGGCATCAATCATGCCTTCGGGGGCGCGGCCTTGCATCTTGGCGTGGACGGGGTCGAAGTCCACGAACCAGGACTTGAACAGGGCTTGGGCGATGGCTTCGAGGGTGGTGTTGGTTTCGCGTAGGAGGGTGATGCGATTATTGATGGCAGCTAATAGCGCGCCAACTTCCGCCCTCACGCTTGCCGGAGGAAGTCGGAACTCATAATCAAGAATCTGCTTTGCACTGATATGAGGAACAGCGGTGCCAGTCGTTGCGTTCTGTATGTACGCTTCAAATTCAGGAGCAGAGAGAAGCGAAAACAGGAAGTCGCAATCAGCTCCCGAGCCTGTACGTAATCGAGCTACCCGCTGAACAAGATAGCTAGGTGTGTCGATCTCTGATGTTTGAGCAACCTTCAGGCCGGCAGGAATCCAAGGGCGATCCATGGCCAGCACCACATCACCGGGCTGGAGGGCATATCTAGCGAGATCGACTCCACAATTTTTGGGCCAACGCTTGACACCATCCCATCTCACCCTGCCCGGCGCGATATTGTCACCACGCAAGAGACGAACGTCTTGAGAGTTTTCCGTGTAGCCGCTGCTCTTGAATGCGAATCCAGCGAGCAAGTCCGCAAAACTCCGCAGCGAAACTCTAGGCCACTCAGAACTCATACCCTAGCCCCCCCAGCTTCTGGCGGATGAGTGCGTCCAGCTCTGCGCCTTTGGCCATTTGCTCGCCCAGCTTGGCGGTGAGTGTTTGCATCTTGTCGGCAAAGGCTTCGTCGTCGTCTTCCACCTCTTCCGCGCCCACGTAGCGGCCGGGGGTGAGCACGTGGCCGTGTTGGGCGATTTCGGCCAGGGGCACGCTGCGGCAAAAGCCTGGAATGTCTTGGTAGGCCTGTGCTTCGACAGGCTCAGCACGAACGGTGTTTGAGTTGCGCCACGCGGCCACCGTTTGGCTGATGCGTTCAATAATTTCGTCAGTCAGCTCACTTTGCACACGGCTGATCATGGTGGCTTGTTTGCGGGCGTCGATGAACAGCACTTCGCCTTTGCGCTTTTTCTGTTTGGCCAAGAACCACAAGCACGCGGGGATTTGCGTGTTGAAGAACAGTTGGCCCGGCAGGGCAATCATTACTTCGACCACATCGGCGTCCACCATCGCAGCGCGGATTTGGCCTTCGCTGTTTTGGCTGGAACTCATGGAGCCGTTGGCCAGCACAATGCCCGCCCTGCCCGTGGGCTTGAGGTGGTGCAGGATGTGTTGCAGCCAGGCGTAGTTGGCGTTGCCTTGCGGGGGTGTGCCGTATTCCCAGCGGGCGTCACCGTCCAGGCTGGGGTGCCACCAGTCGCTGATGTTGAAAGGCGGGTTGGCCAAGCAATAGTCAGCGCGCAAGTCAGGGTGTTGGTTGCGGGTGAAGGTGTCGGCGGGTTCTTTGCCCAGGTTGTAGTCCATGCCGCGAATGACGAGGTTCATCGCCGCCAAGCGCCAGGTGGTGGGGTTAGCCTCTTGGCCGTAGATGGACACATCGCCCAGCTTGCCGCCGTGGTCTTCGATGAACTTTTCAGACTGCACGAACATGCCGCTCGAACCGCAACAGGGGTCGTAAATCTGGCCTTTGCTTGGTGAGAGCACGGCCACCAGTGTTTTGACAATGCTGGCGGGCGTGTAGAACTGTCCGCCCCGCTTGCCCTCGGCGCTGGCAAACATGCCCAAGAAATATTCGTAGACCTGGCCCAAGATGTCGCGGGCCTTAGAAGGGTCGTCACCAAAGCCGATGGTGGAGATCAGGTTGACCAACTCGCCCAGCTTGCCGTCAGGCAATTGGGCGCGGGCAAAGCGTTTGTCGAGAATGCCTTTGAGCTTGGGGTTGTCGGCTTCGATCACGGTCAGCGCGTCGTCAACGCGCTTGCCAATGTCGGGCTGAGGTGCGGCGGCGCGCAGGGCTTCCCAGCGCGCGCCTTCTGGTACCCAAAAGACGTTTTCGCTGGTGTAGTAGTCGCGGTCTTCCAGTTCGGCGGCAATGTCTTCGTCGGTGGCGTTGCCGTAGAACAGTTCGTCGGCTGGATCGCGAAGGCGCAAAGTTAGCTCGGCTTGGCGGGCCACAAAGGCGTCAGAGATGTATTTGACGAAGATAAGGCCGAGCACCAAATGCTTGTATTCGGCGGCGTCCATGTTGGCGCGGAGTTTGTCGGCCGAAGCCCAGAGGGTCTTTTTAATGTCTTCGAGCATGGGCTGTAGCCTTTTTTAATTACCTCCAAGCGTATCAGGGATCGCGCAGCACCAGCAACATCTGCTCTACCGCGTAGCCGCAGTCCCTGGGGCCGCGCAGGCAGTGTTGGGCGATGGGCTCGACTTCCACGGTTTGCGCCGGCATGCCGGGCCGCTCCACGCGCAGCTGGCCTGGGGCGATCACGCTGACGCGGTAATCGGGGTACTGGCCGGTGATCTTGCCGGAGAGCCGGCTGTCCCAGGAGGGGAGCTGCTGGCCGCAGCCGGTGAGCGCCAGCACCGCAAGCAGCAAGGCTTGCACAGCGGCCAGCGGGAGGGCGGGCCGCCAGAAACTCAAGCCGCTTCTTTGTAAAACACCCCGGCACTCAGGGATCGCGGGCCCAGGGGCGCGACGGCCAGGTGGATGGCGCCTATGTGCTCTGGCGTGGTGCCGCAGCAGCCGCCGACGATGTTGACCAGGCCTTCGGCCGCAAACTCGCGCAGCAGGCGGCTGGTGACGTCGGGGGTTTCGTCAAAGCCGGTCTCACTCATGGGGTTGGGCAGGCCGGCGTTGGGATAGCAGCTGATGAATGTGTCGCCGGCGACGCGGGCGAGTTCCTGGATGTAGGGGCGCATGAGCGTGGCGCCCAGCGCGCAGTTCAGGCCGATGGCCAATGGTTGGGCGTGGCGCACGCTGTGCCAAAAAGCCGTCACCGTTTGCCCGCTCAAAATGCGGCCGGAGGCGTCGGTCACGGTGCCGCTGATGATGAGCGGCAGGCGCTCGCCCGAGTTGTCAAAGTACTCGTCGATGGCAAACAGCGCGGCCTTGGCGTTGAGCGTGTCAAAAACGGTTTCGACCAGCAGCACGTCGCTGCCGCCCTTAACCAGCGCTTCGGTCTGCTCGTAATAGGCCTGGCGCAGCTCTTCAAAGCTGGTGTTGCGCGCGCCCGGGTCGTTGACGTCTGGGCTGATGCTGGCGGTCTTGGGCGTGGGGCCGAGGGCGCCAACCACGAAGCGCGGTTTATCGGGCGTAGAGAATTTGTCGCAAGCAGCGCGGGCGATGCGGGCGGATTCGTAGTTCATCTCGATGGCCAGGCTGGCCATATCGTAGTCGGCCTGGGCCACGGTGGTGGCGCCAAAGGTGTTGGTCTCAATCAAGTCCGCGCCCGCGGCTAGGTAGCCTTCGTGAATGTCACCAATGACGTCGGGGCGCGTGAGGCTGAGCAGCTCGTTGTTGCCTTTGACGTCTTTGTGAAAGTCCTTGAAACGATCACCGCGGTACTGCGCTTCATTGAGCTTGAAGCGCTGGATCATGGTGCCCATGGCGCCGTCGAGAATGGCGATGCGCTGCTGCAGCAAGGCAGGCAGGGCTTGGGCGCGGGTGTAGATGGGTGAAGGCATGGCGCAATTGTAGGATGGCGCGGCCAAAGGCAGCCGGCAAAAAAGGCTTCTTTGGCCTGACAATAGGTGCTTTGTGTGAACCGCCCTGGTGACCTTTAAGCGATGAAAAACCTGCAGCCCCAAGAAGCTTGGCAATATGTGCAAAGCCAGCCCGATGTTTTGTTTGTGGATGTGCGCATGGAAATTGAGTCGCTCTACGTGGGGCGACCGCCCGGCGTGGTCAATGTGCCCTGGTATGAATACCCCGAGCTGCAAGCCGATCCGGCTGCTTTCGCGGCCGCCGTGGCGCGCGAGGCGCAAGACAAAACGCAGCCGGTGCTGCTGATCTGCCGCTCCGGCCAGCGCACGATGGACGCCGGCAAGGCGCTTGAAGACGCCGGCTTTGCCAACGTGGCGCATGTGGTGCACGGCTTTGAAGGCGAGCTCGATGCGCAGTTCCGCCGCTCCACGCTGTCGGGCTGGCGCTTTGAAGGCCTGCCCTGGGAACAGATGTGAGTGCTGGGGCGCCGGCTTCGCCGCTGGACATTCTGGGTGAGGTCTTCGGCTACAACAGCTTTCGCGGCCCGCAGGAGGCCATCGTCAACCATGCTGTGGCCGGCGGCGACGCGCTGGTCTTGATGCCCACCGGCGGCGGTAAGTCGCTGTGTTACCAGATTCCCGCCATTGCGCGCCAGCAGGCCGGCCACGGCGTGACCATCGTTATTTCGCCGCTGATCGCGCTGATGCACGACCAGGTGGGCGCGCTACACGAGGCCGGTGTGTCGGCCGCGTTTTTGAACTCCACGCAAACACAAGAAGAAAGCAGCGCACTCGAAAAGCAGCTGCTGCGCAATGAGCTGACGCTGCTGTATGCCGCGCCCGAGCGCATCAACACGCCGCGCATGAAGGGCTTGCTGACCTCGCTGCACGAGCGCGGCCTGCTCAGCCTGTTTGCGATTGACGAGGCGCATTGCGTGAGCCAATGGGGCCACGACTTCAGACCCGAATACCGCTCGCTCAGCCTGCTGCATGAAAGCTTTCCCGACGTGCCGCGCATGGCGCTCACCGCCACCGCCGACGCGTTGACGCGCCAGGACATGGTCGAGCGGCTCAAGCTGGAAGACGCGCGCGAATTCATCAGCAGCTTTGACCGGCCCAATATCCGCTACAGCATCGTCGAAAAAACCGACCCGACGCGCCAGCTGCTGCGCTTCATCGAGTCCGAGCACGCCGGCGAGGCCGGCATCGTGTACTGCCAGTCGCGCAAGCGGGTCGAAGAAATTGCCGACATGCTGCAAGACGCCGGCCTGCAGGCCATGGCCTACCACGCGGGCCTGGACGCTTCGGTGCGCCAGCAGCGGCAAGACCGTTTTTTGCGCGATGACGGCATGATCATGGTGGCCACCATTGCGTTTGGCATGGGCATTGACAAGCCCGATGTGCGCTTTGTGGCGCACCTGGACATGCCCAAAAACATTGAGGGCTACTACCAGGAGACCGGCCGCGCCGGCCGCGACGGCCTGCCGGCCAACGCCTGGATGGTCTACGGCCTGCAGGACGTGGTCAACCAGCGCCGCATGATAGACACCAGCGAAGTCGCTAGCGAGGAGTTCAAACAGGTCATGCGCGGCAAGCTTGACGCACTGCTCACGCTGGCCGAAGACACGCACTGCCGGCGCGTGAGCCTGCTGCGCTATTTTGGCGAAGACAGCCAGCCCTGCATGAATTGCGACAACTGCCTGACGCCGCCGGCGGTGTGGGACGCCACCGACGCGGCGCGCAAGATGCTCAGCTGCATTTACCGCGTGCAGCAGGCCAGCGGCATCAGCTTTGGCGCCGGTCACATCATGGATATTTTGCGCGGCAAAGCCACCGACAAAGTGGCGCAGTACGCGCACGACAAGCTCAGCACCTTCGGCATAGGCGCCGACCTGGCTGAAGCGCAGTGGCGCGGCGTGCTGCGTCAGCTGATTGCCAAAAACATGGTGCGTGTGGACAGCGAAGCTTTCAGCACGCTGGAGCTGCTGCCCGACGCGCGCGCCGTTTTGCGCGGCGAAGTCTCGTTGATGCTGCGCGAGCAAGCTCCCGGTGTCGCCCGCAAGAAACGCAGCAGCAAACCGACCAAGACCTCCGTCAAGGGCATGGCCGAGGCCAGCCTGAACGCCGGCGCGCTGGAGCGCCTGGGCCGGCTCAAGGCCTGGCGCGCCGAAGTCGCGCGCGAACACAACCTGCCGGCCTTTGTGATTTTTCACGACGCCACGCTGCGCGCGATTGCCGACAAAGCGCCGCAGGACCTGGCCGACCTGGAGGGCATCAGCGGCATGGGCAGCAAGAAGCTGCACGCCTATGGTGCCGAAGTCATTCGCGTCTGCACCGCTTTAGCCTGATTTGCCCGCATGACGGGCACAGCACACTGCGCCGCCACGGCAAGCCTCCACATAACTTTATGCAAAAAAAGCATGCGGCTCGGGCAACAAGGGTTTGTCCTAGGACAAACACCATTTCTCGCCCCGCAATCGGGTTGCCGCTGAGTTAGCATTCCGCCACTGGCACACATCGTGCTGGCTAATTCGCTTCATGTCATCTACTGGAGATCAACTTGTTCAACTTCACTCAAAAACGGGGCCTGCTGGCTCTGGCTGCCGCCGGCTTCGCCTTGGCCGCCGCACTTCCTGCCCACGCTGGCAAAACTTTAGACGCCGTCAAGGCCCGCGGCCAAGTGGTCTGCGGTGTCAACACCGGCCTGGCTGGCTTTTCTGCTGCTGACTCCAGCGGCAACTGGTCCGGCCT
>CANNNH010000053.1 GCA_947505915.1 Comamonadaceae bacterium | reverse complement strand
CGACCAAGTCGATCATGGCAGCCGCGTTAGCGCGGAACTCACTCAAAGGGATAGATTGCATACGGGCCTGTTGTTTTGTACAAAATATGGTTTTTGTACATTTTAACCCGATCCGGCGCAGTCCGCCCGAAAAACACCCGGCCAGCAACCCTGTCAGCGCTGCGTAGCCAAAGCACGCAACACTGTGCGACTATTATTTCAATCAAAGGAGACCGTCATGAGCCGTGAAGTTGTTGTTGTCAGCGGTGTGCGCACCGCCATCGGAACCTTTGGCGCAAGCCTCAAAGACACGCCGCCTATCGAGCTGGCCACGCTGGTCGTGCGCGAGTCGCTGGCGCGCGCCGGCGTTGATGGCAAAGACGTGGGCCATGTGGTCTTTGGCCACGTGGTCAACACCGAAGCCCGCGACATGTACCTGTCGCGCGTGGCCGCTGTCAACGGCGGCTGCGCCGAGGGCACGCCGGCCTTCAACGTCAACCGCCTGTGCGGCTCAGGGCTGCAGGCCATCATCTCGGCCAGCCAGAGCATCTTGCTGGGCGACGCCGACGTGGCCATTGGTGGCGGCGCTGAAAACATGAGCCGCGCACCCTATGCCAGCCAGGCCACGCGCTTTGGCGCGCGCATGGGCGACAGCAAAATGGTCGACATGATGGTGGGCGCGCTGCATGACCCATTTCACACCATCCACATGGGCGTGACAGCTGAGAACATTGCAGCCAAGTGGGGCATCACGCGGGCCGACCAGGACGCGCTGGCCGTTGAAAGCCACAACCGCGCACAACGCGCCATCGAGGGCGGGCGCTTCAAGTCACAGATCGTGCCAGTCATGCTCAAAAGCCGCAAGGGCGAAGTCGCCTACGACACCGACGAGCACTACCGCCCCAACTGCACGCTGGAAGACATGGCCAAACTCAAGGCTGTCTTCATCAAAGAAAACGGCACTGTGACTGCCGGCAATGCCTCGGGCATCAATGACGCTGCTGCTGCCGTGGTGCTGATGGAGGCGGCCACCGCCAAAGCCCGCGGCATCAAGCCGCTGGCCCGTCTGGTGGCGTACGCACATGCCGGCGTGGACCCCAAGTACATGGGCATCGGCCCGGTGCCGGCGACACAACTGGCGCTGAAAAAAGCCGGCCTCACGGTCAAAGACCTGGACGTGATCGAAGCCAATGAAGCCTTTGCCGCGCAGGCCTGCGCCGTGACGCGCGACCTCGGTCTGGACCCGGCCAAGGTCAACCCCAACGGCTCGGGCATTTCGCTGGGGCATCCGATAGGCGCCACCGGCGCACTGATCACCGTCAAAGCCTTGTACGAGCTGGAGCGCATTCAAGGGCGCTACGCACTAGTGACCATGTGCATAGGCGGCGGCCAGGGCATTGCGGCGATTTTCGAGCGCCATTAATCTGACGCGACGGCGGACTCCGGCCCTGCGCTACTTGCGCACCGCCGGCACTTCCAAAGGCAAACCTTCGCCGCGCCACATCAGGTAAAGACTGAGCTGGCGCGATTCGAGCGCGCCCCAGGCCAGCGGCTCCGCACGCACGCCGACAAAGCAGCTGCGTAAGCGCCGCTCCAGCGAACCCACGCTCTGCCACTCCAGGCGGTACACGGGGTAGCTGTTGGGCTGGCCCTGGCTCAAGGCATCGGTGTACAAGCGCCGTCCGTAATGCTGGTCATGGCATTGGGCACATGACAAATTAAGCTGTCCCTGGCGCTCCAAGAAAAGACGCTGGCCTTGCTGCCAGTGCGACTGCGCCGGGCCTGTGATGTCAACACGCAAAGGCATGCCATGCGAGGCCCGGCTCACATGCAATGAAAGCGCCAGCAAGTCGTCGGACTCTCTGAGCAGCTCAGGCCCTTTTTGCTGCTGGCTGCGGCACTGGCGGATGCGGTCTTCAAGGTTGAGCAGCAGGCCTGTTTTAGCGTCAATAGATGGGTAGCGCGTGGCCACGCCGCGCATGCTTTGCTGCGCATCGCCGTGACAGCTCTGGCAGCTTTGGCCGACAGCGCCCTTCGGCTCAGCCCAGCGCTGCGCGCCGCGCGCCAGCCACAGCTGCGCCGGGTTGCCGAACTCGTCGGCCTGCAAGGCGCGCACGTCAGCACCGGCAAATGCCAGGCCCGATTTGAGCTGCGTCTGCGGCAGCTGCCGCGTCTGTGCAGCGGCGGGCACGGCCAGACACAGCCAACACATCGTCACCCCACACCAGCGCAGCCACTTTTGCATCATGAACGGGCAGGCGGGCCGGCGGGCTGCAGCCTCACCGGATGGCGCAACTCACCGGCCACGCCCCGGTCGTCCACCCAACGCACCCACAATTCGCCCGGGTTTTGCACACGAAAGAAAAACTCAAACAGCGGGTTGCCGGCAATGCCCGACGAGGGCTCGACCCGGAACACTTCGCGCCCGCCGTAGTCACAGCTCAGCTGCACGATGACATTGCGCGGAATCAGGCGGCCCTGCAAATCCTGCAGGTAGCCGGTATGCATGGGGTGCTCGACCAGCAGACGCGCCTTGACCACATCGCCGGGGGCCATGCTGCCAGGCAGCAACAAGCGGGCGTTGGCCATGTCAGGAGCCGTCCACACAGGCGGACTCGGTCACCACCGCTTCGACGCTTTGGTAGCAAAAGCTGCCGTCCGAGCGGCGCGCCAGGGCCACCACCAGCTGCGAACCCGCCAGCCGCAGGCGCGCACTGACTTCAGCCCGCCCGGACCAGGGGCCGAGGTGAAACACGGCCATCTGCGTGACCGGGTTGCGTTGCGACAAAAGATAAATGTGCGTCACATGGTCCTGCTCCGTCATGGGGCTGTCCACCAGCACCCTGGCAGGCACCAGCGAGCCGTTGTCTGCCAGCACGGGCAGTTCCAAGCGCAGACCCTGGGGATGCGCCACGCGGCCTTGCAGCAAAGGCCCCAGCATCTGCGGCAAGCTCAGCAGCTGGCCCGACACCATGCGTTGCGCCCGCGCCGGCCAGGCTTGCCAAGCAGACAGCGCAATCACACCGCGGGGCAGCGCCTGCAGCCAGCGGCGGCGGGGCGGTAAAACCCGGCCAAGTTTGGCGTCAGCTGCGGGGCTCATGGACGCTGCGGCAACGCGGGTGCGCTGCGCGTGTTGACCAGCAGGTAAGCGACTATGTCTTCCAGGCCCTGGCCGCTGAGCACGGTCTGCCCCGCATAGGCGCCGGCCACGCGCTGCAGGCCCTGCGTGCTGTAGTAAGCCGGCATGATGGTGGCCGGATTCATGCTGCGCGAGTCAGCGATGCGCTGACGGATCTGCGCCGCATCGGCTCGCCCGGCCAAGCCGGCCAGCGGCGGGCCGATGTCGCCGCCCGCCGCCATGCCCGGCACCGTGTGGCACAAAATGCAACCGCTGTCCTGCCGGTTGGCCAGCAAGGCGCGGCCGCGCTCGACACTGGCTGTGGCGGCCCAGGCCGTGGCGGGCATGCGCTCTTGGGCCAGCGCAGGAAGCGCGCAGCCGCCGGCCAGCGACAGCATGCACACAGTGTGCAAAATGCGCCAGCCGACCACCGGGCTCATGCGCGCGCCAGGCTCAGTCCGTGGTTCTTCAAAGGCAAGGAGCGGATGCGCTTGCCCGAAGCCGCAAAGATGGCATTGGCCAGGGCCGGCGCTAGCGGTGCCTGCGCAGGCTCCCCCACGCCGCCCCAGAAACCGCCAGTTGGTGCAATCACCGCCACCACCTTGGGCATTTCATTGAGACGCATGAGCCGGTAGTCATGGAAATTCGACTGCTCGATGCGTCCGTCCTTGACCGTCATCTCGCCCCAGAAAATCGCACTCAGACCGTGCACCACGCTGCCCTGGATCTGCGCCTCGATGTTGTCGGGGTTGACGGCGTAGCCCGGGTCAATGCCCATGACCACGCGGTGAATCTTGACCTCGCCTTTGGCGTTGACAGCGACTTCACAAACGCAGGCGGTGTAGCTGCCATAGCCTTCGGTTTCGGCAATGCCGCGGAAAACGCCCGGCGGCAACGCAGCACCCCAGTTGGCGGCCTTAGCAACGGCCTCCAGAATGCCGCGATCCCGCGCAGCCTTGGGGCCCAGCATGTTCAGGCGAAAAGCCAGCGGGTCTTTGCCGGCAGCGTGCGCCAGTTCGTCGACAAAACACTCGCGCATGTAGGGGTTTTGCGAATGCCCGACGGTGCGCCAGAAGCCCACCGGCACATTGGTGTTGCGCTGCGCGTAGTCCACCAGGCTGTTGGGAATGTCATAGGGGTGGTCGTTGAACGCCGCCACCGCCTGGCCGTCCACGCCCTTGGGCAGCGGCAGCTTGAGCAGGGTGGCCAGAATCGACGGCGCGCTGACGCGGATGTGCAGCGCGTCAACCTTACCGTTGGCATCCATGGCGGCCTTGAAACGCACCAGGCTGGCCGGGCGGTACAGGTCATGCTGTGTGTCTTCTTCGCGCGACCAGATCATCTTGACCGGCTTGCCGGCCATGGCCTTGGCGATCATCACGCCTTGGCGCGTGAAATCCTGCGAGCTCTTACGACCCAGGCCACCACCCAACTGCATGGGGTGAACCTTGACCTTGTCTTGCGCCACGCCGGCCGTGGCCGCAGAGACCGCCAAAGTGGCCTCGGGGTTTTGCGTGGAAGTCCAAACCTGTAAAGAGTCACCCTGCAGCCAGGCCGTGCACACCATGGGCTCCATGGTGGCGTGTGCCAGGTACGGCGTGAAGTACTCGGCCTCGTACACCTTGCCGGCACCGGCCAGCGCTTGAGCAGTGTTGCCGTCGTTGCGGGCCACTGCCAGCTCGCTCTGCGCCATACCGGCCTGGAAATTCGCCATGATCGCCGCACTGGTGAGCGTGCCGTGCTCGCCGGTGTCCCAGTCAATGGCCACTTCGCGCAGTGCCTCTTTGGCGCGCCACCAGTTGTCTGCCACCACCGCCACAAATTCACCGAGGTTGAGCACCTGCACAATGCCGCGGCGGTTTTGCACCTTGGAGGCGTCCATGGTTTTGACGCGGCCGTTAAACACCGGACAAGCAGCCACCGCGGCGTGCAGCATGCCGGGCAACTGGGCATCAATACCGTAACGAATCTCGCCGGTGACAATCGCCGGAATGTCCACGCGGGGAATTGACTTGCCGATGATCTTCCAGTCCTTGGGGTCTTTGAGCTTGACTTCTTTGGGCGCCTCCAGCTTGGCGGCGGCCGCAGCCAACTTGCCGTAGCTCAAAGAACGCTTGCTGGCCAGGTGTTGCACCCGGCCCAGCGCCGTGCTGCACTCGGCAGCCGGCACGCCCCAGCTTTGCGCGGCCGCAGCCACCAGCATGTGGCGCGCGGTGCCGCCGGCCTGGCGCAGATAAGCCTGCGAGTTACGGATGGTGCGGCTGCCGACGGTGGCCATGTCGCCGTACACCCGCTTTTGGCGCAGGTTGTCGTGCGCGGTGGCGTATTCGACGCGGACTTTCTTCCAGTCGGCGTCCAGCTCCTCGGCCACCATCATGGGCGCGGAAGTGCGGCTGCCCTGGCCCATCTCGGTGCGGGCGTAGCGGATGACGATGGTGTCGTCGGGCTGGATCTCGATCCAGGCATTCAGACGGGGCGTGTCGGCGGCTTCGGCCTTGTCGGGCAGGTAAAAAGCCAGGCTCAGGCCGGCGGCGGCCGTGACCGAGACCTGCAGGAAGTGGCGGCGGTCCAGGCCGGTGGCAGTGGTCAGGGTTTTCATGCGCGCACCCCCTTGGCAGCGACCGCGTGAATCGCCTTGCGGATGCGGGCATACGTGCCGCAGCGGCAGATGTTAGTCATGGCTGCGTCAATGTCCTGGTCGCTGGGCTTGGGCTTTTTCTTGAGCAAGGCCACAGCCGCCAGCATCTGGCCGCCCTGGCAGTAACCGCATTGCGGCACCTGGTGGTCCACCCAGGCCTGTTGCACCGGATGCAGCTTGCCCTTGGTGGCCAAGCCTTCGATAGTGATGACCTGCTGGCCGGCCGCAGCCGACACCGGGTAAGAGCAAGAGCGCACAGGCTCGCCGTTGAGCAACACCGTGCAGGCGCCGCACTGGGCCACGCCGCAGCCGAATTTAGGGCCTTTGATGTCGAGTTCGTCGCGCAAGGCCCACAGCAGGGGCATGTCGGGTTCGATGTCGAGTTCGTGTGCTTTTCCGTTGACTTTGAGCTTCATGAAACCGGTGCCTCCAATGAGTGAAGCCTGCAGATTAGACGATAGTTAGGAAAACATCAATCGTACTAACCAGACTCATCAACAGTGAAGGGGCACTCCTACTTCAGGCCGGGCCCACGCCGATAGGCGCTGGAGCGGTCAACACAATCCGGCTGAACAACCGGTCGTAGAAGGGGTCGCGCACGCCGGCGGCCAAGGGATCGTGATGCGCACCAAAGGCGGTATTGAGCGCAAGCCAATCCTCTTCGTCCAGCAAGCTTTCAGCCAGCGGCAGCAGCTCAACCTCTTCGGTGTGCATGTGCGCAAGATAAAACGCCAGGTAGGCTTGCGCAGCGTCCGTGAACTCCAGCCGACGCGACTCGCCAAGCAGCTCCCAGGCCAGCAGCAAGTGCTGCAACGCCCGCACGCTGTCCTGCCCGCTGGCATGTTCTGCCTCAAGCCGGCTGACGACACCTAGCAGCTCGGGCGCCACGCGTACCAAGCGCGGAAACAACAGGTCCGACTCTTTAGGGTGATGCATGCGCTCGGGAAATTCATCGATGTAAAAAAGCATGGCGCGCAGCACGTCAAAAAACCGCTCGGGCTGCTCTACCGGGCCGCGCTCGATCATCAGCGCCAGAGAACGCAGCATGGCCGACAAGGCGGCATGCTCTTGCCTAATAATCTTCAGGGCCAATTGAGACATTGCAACTCCAAGCGCACAACAGGACAGCGGCCAGTGTGGCCGGCTTCACGGCCGCCGGAGTTGATGCAGGTCAAGAACGCTTGAGCCGCCAGCGTTTGAGCAAGAGCGCGTTAGACAAAACGCTCACACTCGACAGCGCCATGGCGGCCCCGGCCAAGACAGGGTTCAGGTAGCCCAGCGCAGCCAGCGGGATGCCGGCCACGTTGTAGGCAAAAGCCCAGAAAAGGTTTTGACGGATTTTCATGACGGTTCGGCGGGATATCTCAATCGCACCTTCCACCAGCGACACATCGCCGCGCATCAGCGTGATGCCAGCCGCGTGCATGGCGACATCGGTACCGGTGCCCATGGCCATGCCAACGTCTGCTGCAGCCAGCGCTGGCGCGTCATTCACGCCGTCGCCGACCATGACGACTGTGCCCCCGCGCTCCCCACTGCGTGTGGTTCGCTGCCCCCCAAGGGGGTGTATTTTTCCTTGGGGCGGCCCTGCGGAAAAATTGGCGCCCCCGCGCTTAAGCTCAGCCACCAAAGCGGCTTTGTCGCCGGGCAGCACCTCTGCCATCACCTCGTCGGCGAATAGGCCAAGGCGTTCGCCCATGGCCAGGGCGGCGCCGCGGTTGTCGCCCGAGATCATGACGATGCGCAGGCCCCGTGCGCGCAAGGAGGCCAGGGCATCGCGGGCGCCAGGCTTGGGTTCGTCGGCGAAGGCCATCAGCGCGCGCAGCACCAGGCCCTCAGGCCGGCGCTCGGCCAGCGCCGACAAGGTGGCGCCGCCTTTTTGCAGGCGCTCGGCTTCGCTTTGCAAGGGGCCCAGGCTCAGTCCCAACTCGTCAAGCCAGCGCAAGCTGCCGATCAGATAGGGCACGCCGGCCACCTGTCCCTCGGTTCCACGCCCCGGGACAGCGCGCAGATCGTCTGGCGCAAGCACCGGTATATCGCGCGCCTTGGCCGCGGCCAGCACGGCGCGCGCCAGCGGGTGCTCGCTGCCGCTTTGCAAGCTGGCCGCTGCGCTCAATTGAATCGCCTCATCGGCACCGGCAGCCGGCACAAAGGCGATCAGACGGGGCTGGCCGATGGTCAGGGTGCCGGTTTTGTCAAAGGCCACGGTGTCGGCGCGGTAAGCTAGCTCCAGCGCCTCTGCGTCTTTGATCAAAATACCTTCGCCCGCCGCCACGCCGGTGCCGGCCATGATGGCCGCCGGCGTCGCCAAGCCCAAAGCACAGGGGCAGGCAATTACCAGCACCGCCACCGCGCGTATCAACGCCACCTCCAGCGACTCGCCCATGGCCAGCCAGCCCAAGAGCGTGGCCATTGCAATCAACAGCACCACCGGTACAAACACAGCGGCCACCTGGTCCACCAGCCGCTGAATGGGCGCTT
>CANNNH010000052.1 GCA_947505915.1 Comamonadaceae bacterium | reverse complement strand
TGGGTGCGACGATGTCCACGCCAGCTTCGGCCTGCGTCAGCGCTTGTTCGGTCAGCACGGCCACTGTCTCGTCGTTCAAGATGTAGCCGGTGTCGTCGAGCAGACCGTCCTGCCCGTGGCTGGTGAAGGGGTCGAGCGCCACGTCGGTCATGACGCCGAGTTCAGGAAAGCGTTTTTTGAGTTCGCGCACAACGCGCGGCACCAGGCCTTCGGGGTTCATGGCCTCGCGGCCGTCGGGCGTTTTCAGCGCCGTGTCGATCACCGGGAAAAGCGCCATCACCGGGATGCCCAGCTTGACGCATTCTTCGGCCACCGGCAGCAGCAAGTCCAGGCTCAGGCGCTCGACGCCGGGCATGGAGGCAATCGGCACCCGCTGGCGCTGACCTTCTGTGACGAACACCGGGTAAATCAGGTCGTGTGCGCTCAGGCTGTTTTCACGCACCAGATTGCGTGTGAAGCTATCGCGACGCAGGCGGCGGGGCCGGCCAAGTGGGAAGGGTGCAAAGGTTGTCATGGGCAAATTGTGCCAAAACTCAAAGCCGGGGCCCAGCGCTACACTGCCGGCATGCTCTGGGTCAAATCGTTTCACATCATCTTCGTGGCCAGCTGGTTCGCCGGGCTGTTCTATTTGCCGCGGATTTTTGTGAACCTGGCCATGGTGCCCGAGGGCAGCGTGGCCGAGCGCGAGCGCCTGCTGCTGATGGCTCGCAAGCTGCTGCGATTCACCACCTTGCTGGCGGTGCCGGCGCTGGTGCTGGGGCTATGGCTTTGGCTGGGTTACGGCATAGGCCGCGGCCCGGGCAATGGCTGGATGCACGCCAAACTGTTGGTGGTGCTGCTGGCGCTGGCTTATCACCACCTGTGCGGGCGCATGCTCAAAGATTTTGTGGCCCACCGCAACACGCGCAGCCATGTCTGGTGGCGCTGGTTCAACGAGTTGCCGGTGCTGATGTTGGTGGCGGCTGTGGTGCTGGTGGTGGTCAAGCCCTGGCAGGGCTGATCCACACGCGCCACCTGGAGTTAAACATGGTGGCGCCTGCATGAGCCCCGCCCTGCACCGGACCACGGCTTGGCCATTGGCATTGGCTACTTTGTGCTTGATTGTTTATGCCAGTCTGTACCCCTTCACCGGCTGGCGTGACCAGGGCTTGTCGCCATTCGTTTTTTTGACTTCAGCCTGGCCGCGCTACTGGACCGGCTTTGATGTCAGCACCAATTTCCTGGGTTATGCCCCCTTGGGTTTTTTGCTCGCGCTGGCAGCGCTGCGCAGCGGCCGGGGGGCCTGGGCTATCAGTATGGCGAGTCTGGCATCAGCTGCGCTGTCTTTGAGCATGGAAACTTTGCAGGCGCATTTGCCGTCCAGGGTTCCCTCTAATGCTGACTTTGCGCTCAACGCCGCAGGCGCCTGGGCCGGTGCGGTGAGCGCTTCGCTGCTGGAAAAAATGGGCGTGTTGCATCGTTGGAGCGATTTCCGGGCGCGCTGGTTTGAAACCGAAGCGCGAGGCGCTTTGGTTTTGCTGGCCTTGTGGCCACTGGCTTTACTGTTCCCGGTGTCGGTGCCGTTGGGCCTGGGTCAGATTCTCGAGCGATTGGAGCCGGCGTTGGCCGCGCTGCTGTTGGATTCACCTTTTCTGGAGTGGCTGCCTGTGCGCGATGTCGAACTGCAGCCCATGGTGCCGGCCGCGCAGGTGATTGTGGTGGCGCTGGGCGGGCTTATTCCCTGCCTGGTCGCTTTTGGCGTGATGCGCGGCTGGGCTCACCGCAGCGCCGCCGTTTTGTGGCTGTTGGCCGGTGGTCTGTATTTCACGGTGCTGTCTGCGGCCCTGAGTTACGGGCCAACGCATGCCTGGGCCTGGTTTGACCTGCCTGTGCGCGTTGGTTTTTTGTGTGCTTGCATCCTGGCGATGTTGACCTTGTGGACGTCCCCGCGCACGGCCACCGTGTTGGCCTTGCTGGCCTTGAGTGTGCAATTGGTCATGCTCAACCAGGCCTCGGCCAGCCCTTATCTGGCGCAGAATCTGCAAGTCTGGGAGCAGGGCCGGTTTATCCGCTTTCACGGACTGGCCCAATGGTTGGGTTGGTTATGGCCGTTTGCGGCCTTGACCTACGTGATCATGCGCTTGTGCCGGCCTGAGCAGGCGCCGGGCGCCTCGCGCCCGTAAAATCAAGGCATGACTCTTGTGACACCTTTGCCTTCAGATGGCAGCGCAGCGCCGGCATCTTATTACCAGCGCCATGTTTTCTTTTGTTTGAATGAGCGCAGTAACGGCCAAAATGCCTGCGCTCATCACGGGGCGCAAGCCGCGTTTGACCATTGCAAGTCGCGCGTCAAAGACGCCGGCTTGAGCGGTCCCGGCCAGGTGCGCGTTAACAAGGCCGGTTGTCTGGACCGTTGCGCTGCCGGCCCGGTGCTGGTGGTGTACCCGGAGGCGGTCTGGTACAGCTACGTTGATGCGCATGACATTGACGAAATTGTTCAATCGCACCTTCAAAATGGTCAGGTTGTGGAGCGCTTGCTGACGCCGCCGGATCTGGGCCGCTGAAGCTTGTCCGCCACGAAGGCCTGGTTTTGAACGCTCAAACACAAAAAATCATGATCCAGGGCCAGGCGGGCCGGATCGAAATGGCCCTGGACGAGCCCGCCACCACCGCCAAAGGGGTGGCCGTGATTGCCCATCCGCATCCCTTGTTTGGCGGCACCATGGACAACAAGGTGGTGCAAACATTGGCGCGCGCCTTCACCCAGTGTGGCTGGACGGCGGTCCGGTTTAATTTCCGGGGTGTGGGCGGCAGCGAGGGCAGCCATGACGAAGGCCGCGGTGAACTCTTGGACATGCTGTCCGTGGTGGGGCATGCCGCACCGGCCGGGCGATTGGCGCTGGCGGGTTTTTCTTTCGGCGCCTTTGTCACCTCCCACGCTTTGGCCGCGCTGGAGCAAGAGCGTGAGATTGACAGCCTGGTGCTGGTCGGTACCGCCGCCAGCCGGTTTGCGGTCGCGCCTGTCCCGAGCCAGGCGCATGACAAAACTTTGGTGATCCACGGAGAGAGCGATGACACGGTGCCCTTGGCCAACGTGCTCGACTGGGCTCGTCCTCAATTCATGCCGGTCACGGTGGTGCCGGGGGTCGGTCATTTCTTTCATGGACAATTACCCTTATTGAAGAGCCTGGTGGTGCGTCACTTGAGTTGAAACCGTGACGGCACGCAGCCCAGTTTTTGTCCCACGAGGGCGAACCTTCTTGTTGAAGAAATAAAACCCATGCCCCGATTCACACGCGTGCCGGCCGCCCTTGCCAGCTTTTTTGTTTTTTTTGCAACGCTGACGCAGTTTGCCCCGGTGCTTGCCCAGCAAGTTCAGCCGCCAGAAGTGGCCGCGCGTGCTTATCTGGTGCTGGACATCACGGCCAACCAGATTCTGGCGGCCAAAGACATCGACACACCCATTGAGCCGGCGTCGCTGACAAAGCTGATGACGGCCTACCTGGTATTTGATGCGCTCAGAGCCAAAAAAATAGACCTGAAGCAAACCTTGGGGGTGAGCGAGCGCGCCTGGAAAATGCCGGGCTCTCGCATGTTCATCGACCCTAAGATGAAGGTGCCGGTTGAAGATCTGATCAAAGGCATGATCGTTCAGTCAGGCAATGACGCCACGGTGGCGCTGGCCGAGGGCGTGGGCGGCACGGTCGAGCGCTTTGTGCAGATGATGAACGAGCGCGCCAAGATGTTGGGCATGAAGTCCAGCAGCTTCACCAACCCCGAAGGCTTGACCGAGCCAGGCCACAGCACAAGCGCCCGCGATTTGAGCCTGCTGGCAACCCGGCTGCTGCAGGATTTTCCTGACTACACCGGCTACTATGCGCTGAAAAAATACCGCTACCCGGGCACACCTGCGGCCAACGACAGCAACCGTAACTTGTTGCTGTTTCGCGACCCCTCGGTTGACGGCCTCAAAACCGGTCATACAGCGGCAGCGGGTTTTTGCATGATCGCCACCGCCAAGCGTGATGTTCCCGGCCTGGGCGCTCAGGGTGCGCAGGGGAATCGCCGCATCATGGCCATTGTGTTGGGTGCCGCTAGCGAAAACGCCCGGGCCACCGAGGCGCAAAAACTGCTCAACTGGGGCTACACCGCGTTTGAAGTGGTCAAGCTGTTCGATGCCGCGCAGCCGGTGGTGTCCCCGCCGGTCTGGAAAGGTAAGTCGAACGTAGTCAATCTGGGCCGTCCGGAAGCCATTGTCGTGGCGGTGCCGGCGGGCAGCGGCGCCAAGCTCAAAACGCAGGTGGTCCGGCCTAACCCGCTGGTAGCCCCGTTCCGGCGTGGCCAGGCAATCGGCACGCTCAGGGTCACTGCGGCCAATGAAGTGGTGGTGGCCGAAGTGCCCTTGCTGGCGCTGGAGGCCGTCGATGAGGCCGGCGTGCTGGGGCGTGCCTGGGACTCGATCCGCCTGTGGATCAAGTAACGGCCGGCTGCTTTGGCGGCGGCAAGGCCTTGATTTGCATGCCTTATCCCAGCCTGCTACACTCATAGGCTTTTCCGGAAATTCCGGAGGGATTTACGTTTTTCCGGTTTTTCACGTGTCAGGCACGGTGCAGCCGGGTCAGTTAGATATCAGACGTTGAGGGACGTTTTTAAATGCCAACCATTAACCAGCTAGTGCGTCAGGGGCGCGAAGTCGAGAAGATCAACTCGAAAAGCCCCGCGATGCAAAACTCTCCGCAGCGCCGCGGCGTGTGCACCCGTGTGTACACCACGACGCCCAAGAAACCAAACTCTGCTCTGCGTAAAGTCGCCAAAGTGCGCCTGACCAACGGGTTCGAGATCATCTCCTACATCGGCGGCGAAGGCCACAACCTGCAGGAACACAGCGTGGTGCTGGTTCGTGGCGGTCGTGTCAAGGATTTGCCTGGTGTGCGGTACCACATCGTGCGTGGCTCGCTTGACTTGCAGGGCGTCAAAGACCGCAAGCAGTCGCGTTCCAAGTACGGCGCGAAAAAGCCAAAGGCTAAATAAATCCGGTCTGCTCGGT
The DNA here is from genome assembly GCA_947505915.1 of Comamonadaceae bacterium. Next base: position 3,226 of record CANNNH010000052.1, on the reverse strand, counting down.
CTGCGCAAGCAGTGTCCGCGCCAGAAGCGCTTGCAAATGGTTTGCAGATGTCTTCAAAAAACAAGGTGCTCACTTCGTCCCGGCAGGGCGTTGAGAGCGAAGTGACCCAAGCGCAAATAGTTGTGCCGGTCGAGTAAGTGAGAGTTAACTAACTCTCGCGGCGTTGCCCCGGGATTTCCTGGAGTGGTGCCAACTGAAGCAAAGAGGTGAAAAAATGCCACGTCGTCGCGAAGTCCCTAAACGTGAAATTCTTCCTGATCCAAAATTTGGCGATGTCGATCTCGCCAAGTTCATGAACGTGATCATGCAAGGCGGTAAAAAGGCCGTCGCTGAGCGCATCATTTATGGCGCGCTCGAATTCATCGAGAAAAAGAACCCCGGCAAAGACCCGCTGGAGGCTTTCCATATGGCCATCGGCAACATCAAGCCCATGGTTGAAGTGAAGTCCCGCCGTGTCGGTGGTGCCAACTACCAGGTGCCGGTTGAAGTTCGCCCTGTGCGCCGTATGGCTTTGGCCATGCGCTGGCTCAAAGAGGCTGCCAAAAAGCGTGGTGAAAAATCCATGTCTTTGCGTCTGGCCAATGAGCTGATGGAAGCAACCGAAGGTCGTGGCGGCGCCATGAAAAAGCGTGACGAAGTTCACCGCATGGCCGAAGCCAACAAGGCCTTCAGCCACTTCCGCTTCTAAAGTCGACGTGCGTGTTGGCTGCAGGAATTTGACGCGTTGACAGCTGTTCCCCGGCCCACTGCGTGCCGGGCCCGCAAAGCTCTAGCCCCTATCCCTGCCGGCCGTCACCGCAAAGTGCCGCCGGCACTCGCGCAGTGAAAACATGCGCCATGTTTTTAGTTATCTCTTATTCGTTTGGCGAACTGAAAGTAATTTATGTCCCGCGCTACACCCATTAAAAACTACCGCAACATCGGTATTTCCGCGCACATTGACGCCGGCAAGACCACCACCACCGAGCGCATTTTGTTTTACACAGGCGTGAGCCACAAAATCGGTGAAGTCCATGATGGCGCCGCCACCATGGACTGGATGGAGCAAGAGCAAGAGCGTGGCATCACGATCACCTCTGCTGCCACCACCTGCTTCTGGAAGGGCATGGACTCGTCCTACCCTGAGCATCGCATCAACATCATTGACACCCCGGGCCACGTTGACTTCACCATTGAAGTCGAGCGCTCGATGCGCGTGCTCGATGGCGCTTGCATGGTTTACTGCGCTGTGGGTGGCGTGCAGCCCCAGTCCGAGACCGTCTGGCGTCAGGCCAACAAGTACAAAGTGCCGCGCCTGGCCTTTGTGAACAAGATGGACCGCACAGGTGCCAACTTCTTCAAGGTTGTCGAAGGCATGAAGCTCCGCCTGAAAGCCAGCCCCGTGCCCATGGTGATCCCCATCGGCGCTGAAGAAAGTTTCACTGGCGTGGTCGACCTGATCATGATGAAAGCCATCATTTGGGACGAAGCTTCGCAAGGCATGAAGTTCGAATACCGCGAAATTCCACCTGAATTACTGGCTTCAGCCAAAGAGTGGCGCGAAAAAATGGTCGAGGCCGCCGCTGAAGCCAATGAAGAGCTGATGAACAAATACCTCGAAGAGGGCGACCTTTCCGAGGAAGAAATCAAGTTCGGCATTCGCACCCGCACCATCGCCAGCGAAATCCAGCCCATGTACTGCGGCTCGGCTTTCAAGAACAAGGGTGTGCAGCGGATGCTGGACGCCGTGATCGACTTCATGCCGGCCCCTATCGACATCCCGCCTGTGACTGGCACGGACGATGACGAAGCACCGGTGAGCCGCAATGCGGATGACGGCGAGAAATTCTCGGCCCTGGCTTTCAAGCTGATGACCGACCCGTTTGTGGGCCAGCTCACTTTCGTGCGCGTTTACTCGGGCGTTCTGAAAAAGGGCGACACCGTTTACAACCCGATCAAGGGCAAGAAAGAGCGTATCGGCCGTATCGTTCAGATGCACGCCAATGAGCGCCAGGAAGTCAGCGAAATTGTGGCCGGCGACATCGCCGCCTGCGTGGGTCTGAAAGACGTGACCACGGGCGAAACTCTGTGCGATCCGGACGCCATCATCATGCTCGAGCGCATGGTCTTCCCTGAGCCTGTGATTGCGCAGGCAGTTGAGCCCAAGACCAAAGCTGACCAGGAAAAAATGGGTATCGCTTTGCAGCGTCTGGCTGCAGAAGATCCGTCTTTCCGCGTCAAGACCGACGAAGAATCCGGTCAGACCATCATCGCCGGCATGGGCGAGTTGCACCTCGAGATCATCGTGGACCGCATGAAGCGCGAATTCGGCGTTGAGGCCAATGTCGGCAAACCGCAAGTGGCTTACCGCGAAACCATCCGCAAGACCGTGGAAGATGCCGAAGGCAAGTTCGTTCGTCAGTCCGGCGGTAAGGGCCAGTACGGCCACGTGGTTCTGAAGATCGAACCCAACGAGCCGGGCAAGGGCATTGAGTTCATCGACGCCATCAAGGGCGGTGTGGTGCCACGCGAATACATTCCTGCGGTTGAAAAAGGCATTCATGAAGCTGTGACCACGGGCGTGCTCGCCGGTTACCCGGTGGTCGACGTCAAGGTCACGCTGCACTTCGGCTCGTACCACGACGTGGACTCGAATGAGTTGGCCTTCAAGATGGCGGCCATCTTCGGCTTCAAAGAAGGTTGCCGCAAGGCCAGCCCGGTGATTCTGGAGCCGATGATGGCTGTGGAAGTTGAGACCCCGGAAGACTACGCCGGTAACGTGATGGGCGATTTGTCCTCACGCCGCGGCATGGTCCAGGGCATGGAAGACATGATCGGTGGCGGCAAAGCCATCAAGGCCGAAGTGCCACTGTCCGAAATGTTCGGCTACTCGACCACTCTGCGCTCTGCAACGCAAGGCCGTGCAACGTACTCTATGGAGTTCAAGCACTACGCTGAAGCGCCGCGCAACGTATCTGAAGCCATCATGGCTGCCCGCGCCAAGTAAATTTTTCCTTGTCTGCGATTGTGTGCCCTCCGCTGCCCGTGGCGGGGGAATCAGCAACACAGTGCAGACGTTAAACCTGTCACGTGGCACGTTCTTTATCTGGAGTAAATCATGGCAAAAGAAAAATTCGCACGAACCAAGCCCCACGTCAACGTTGGCACGATCGGCCACGTCGACCACGGCAAGACCACATTGACAGCGGCCATCACGACTGTTCTGGCGGCCAAATTTGGCGGCACC
>CANNNH010000051.1 GCA_947505915.1 Comamonadaceae bacterium | reverse complement strand
TTTGGCCGGATCCCCCTTGCGACCGAAGAACCAGGGCTGCCACGGGCAGTTGGTGGAGATGCAAGGCATTTCATTCAACTCGCACACGTCACACACCGGGTTGGTTGTGTCTGGTGTGCTGGTCACCACCATCAACGTGATCTTGTCTTTCAAAATCAAATCGCTAGCCACTTCAGCCGCGCGGTTGGGATTGGATTGGCTGTCTTTGATCAGGATTTCAACGCTGTATTTTTTGCCGGCCACAGTGATGCCGTCTTTGAACGACTGCTTCATCTGTTCAACTGTCCATTTATCGGCTTCACCGAACAAGGCCAGCGGTCCGGTCAACGGAGTGACAAAGCCAATTTTGATGGTGTCAGCAGCCCACAAGGTGGTGCTGCTTGCGGCAGCTGCCACGGCGGCGGTGCTTTGAATAAACGCTCTGCGATTCAATGTCATGCTTGTCTCCTGATTGAAAAAATAGGGATACCTAAAGAGTGGCCGGATTCTTGAATGTCCAGCCTAGTCTGCGGGCAACTTTAGCGACCACATATGAAATGTAGACCCCGAGGTGCTGATGGGGTAGTCACTAATTAAAAAGTAGATTGTTCGATGAAGCCGAACAATAGACGGGGTTAACCCGTAATCACCGGAAAGGTAATTGGAATAACTTTTCAGCATTGCCTGAATAAATCAAGCGGCGATGCTCCTCGGGGATATCGACCGTATCCATGAATTGAACTCCTTCGGTGACGCTTTCATAGGGGTAATCGGCAGCGAACATGATGCGCTCGACGCCCAGCACCTCGATACTGAGTTTGAGTGCGGGTGCTGACATCACGCCGCTGGTGGTGATGAGAAAATTGTCCAAAAAATACTCGCTGGGCAGGCGTTTCATTTTTTTCACGGCGCCTATCTTCACTTGCAACAGATAACGGTTGTCAATGCGTTGCAACCAAAAAGGCAGACCCTCGCCCATGTGGCCGAGGATGATTTTGAGTTTGGGGAATTCATCAAACAAGCCGCACATGATCAGGCGCATGGCATGCAAACTGGTTTCCACCGCGAAGCCGAATCCGGCAAAATACAAACCATAGTCCAAAAACGGTTTGACCAAGTCGGGACCGGGTTCTCTCGGGTGCAAATACAAAGGTGCGTCCAGCGCCTGCGCAGCTTCAAATATCGGCCAGAACTTTTGATCATCCAAATACTCACCCATGGTGTGCGAGTTGATCAAAAACCCTTTCATGCCCAAGCTTGTCATGGCGCGCTGCAATTCGCTGGCGGCACCCGCCGGATAGTGCGGTGCCACCGCGGCCAAAGCAGCCAGACGCTGAGGGTTTGCAGCCACTGCTTTGGCCATGGCATCGTTGGCATCTTTGGCCAAGCGCGTGGCGGTGACAGCGTCAAAGGCTTGCACACCAGGCGAGGTAAGTGACAGCACGGCAAAGTCAATGCCATCAGCATCCATTTGCTTGATACGACCTTCGCCTGCATCCACCAGACGCGAATGCACCAAGCGTGCACCCGGATCGTCACCGAGGATGGTGTTGCCCATCATCTGAAAACCCGGCTCGACAAATTTGCTGGTAAGAACTTTTTTCCATTCCTGCGCAATCTCTTCAGTGACAAAGGCTTCTTCTATAGCGATGCGTCTCATAGGCATTTGGCAATCTCCTTGAAAGTGTGTGGTGTATCAGTGTCCTTTGAACACCGGTTGACGTTTGTCCAACATGGCGCGCATGCCTTCGGTTTTGTCCTTGCTTGCGAACAGGGTGTGAAATGCGCGCCGCTCAAACCGCAAACCTGCATCCAGCGGTGTGTTCATGCTCTCGATCACGGCTTCTTTGATGAAGCGCAATGACATTGCAGGCAAGCGGGTCAGTTTCACAGCGCATTCGAGGGCGCGTTTTTCAACTTCGGCATCAGGCACCACTTCGCTGACCAAGCCCATTTGCAAGGCTTTGCTGGCATCCAACGGCTCGCCGCTGAGCAATATCTTCATGGCTGCAAATTTACCGACCGCCTGCGTGAGTCGCTGAGTGGCACCGCCGCCGGGCATGATGCCGACCTTGACCTCTGGTTGACCGAACTTTGCGCTTTCGCCTGCATAAATAATGTCCGCATGCATGGCAAGTTCGCACCCACCACCCAATGCATAACCGCGCACGGCAGCAATCAAGGGCTTGCGACAATGGCTGATCGCCCCCCACAACCGGTCCATGTGTCTATCGATGATGTCCTGAGGAGAGGCATTGACGTATTCATTCAAATCGGCGCCCGCGCAAAACGCTTTTTCACTGCCTGCCAGCACAATGACTTTCACTGCCTCATCCTGTTCAAGTTGAGACACATGCTCAGCTAAAGCCTGGCGCAATGACAGATTGAGCGCATTCAACACCTCGGGCCGGTTCAATCGCAGCACTGCCACGCCGTCAGCCGGATATTGAGTCAACAAAATAGGTTCCATCAGACTGCCTTTAGCCACGAAATACGGGTTGGCGTTTTTCAAAAAACGCGTTGATCGCCTCGGCATGGTCAGCCGTCTGGTGGGCTTGTCCCTGCAACACACCCGCTTGATGGAGTGCATCGTCCAAGGTGCCTTGCCTGCCTTGCTGTAACAACTGTTTGGTCCACCGCAAAGCCTGCGGCGGATTGGCGGCGATGCGTTCAGCCAATGCCAGCGCGGCATTCACCAATTCTTGCGGGGCAACCACCGAAGAGACCAGTCCTATGGCAAGTGCTTGTGTCGCGTCCACCATGTCACCGGTGAGCGCCATTTCTGCAGCGCGCGACATGCCGATAGTGCGCGGCAGCAGCCAGCATCCGCCATCGCCCGAAATGATGCCGAGTTTGACAAAACTTTCTGCAAAACGCGCGTTGCTGGCCGCGATGCGTATATCGCACATGCACGCCAAGTCGTTGCCTGCGCCAACCGCCGCGCCGTTGACCGCCGCAATGATGGGCACTTGCAAAGTTTGAAAGGCGCGCGGAATGCGTTGAATACCCGCACGGTAATTGGCGGCGACTTGCTCGGCGCTGCCACCGAACATGCCTTGCTTGTCACGCATCTCTGCTACGTTGCCGCCTGAACAAAATGCGCTGCCAGCACCTGTGAGAACAGCCGCCCGGACGTTCATGTCGTCATTCATGCGAGCAAACAATTGCTCGAACGCGGAGAACATCTCTTCTCCACTCAACGCATTGCGTGTGTCAGGACGGTTGAGCGTTAGCAGCGCGACATGACCGCGCATTTCAAACAGGATGGGGTCAGTCATGCTTGAAGCCTTTGCAAAATCATTGAGGGTCACAGGCCTAGCACCCGCTCGGCGTTACCGTGCATGATTTTTTCCATGACCTCATCCTTGTAGCCCAATTCATTCCATTCCTTGAAAATACGCTCATACGGCAGGCTGGGGTAGTCACTGCCGAACATGATTTTGTCTTGCAGCCGACCGCGTATGTCTACCTTGAGGTTGCCCGGGAAATGCTTGGGCGCCCAGCCCGACATCTCCCAATACACATTGCCTTTGTGCAAGGCCACCGCTGTGGTTTCCTCTACCCACGGCCATCCCGGGTGTGCCATGATGATTTTCAGATGCGGAAAATCTGCAGCCAAATCATCAATGTGTGACGGATGCGCATGGCGCACACGGGCACCGTTGCCGCCGGGCATACCCGCGCCCATGCCGGTGGTGCCCACATCAATCATCACCGCTGCACCAAGTTCGTTGATCACTTCAAACAAATCGTAATAGCGTCTGTCATTCACAGCGAAATGCTGCATGATCGGGTGAAAGTGAAAACCGATGAAGCCCAAATCCTGTACCGCATGCTTGGCTTGGCGGATGGCGATTTCACCCTTGGCGGGTTCCACCGCACCCCAGCACTGTATGACCCGCTGCGGGTGACGCTTCCACATGCCGTGCACATAGTCATTGGTGCAAGGCGGTGTCGCTACCGTGGTTTCCAAATCCAAGGCAACCAAACAGGCGTCCACACCGGCACCCGTGAATTCAGCGATCACCTCTTCTTCAGATTTCGCCACCCATTCACGTTTCCAGTAAGTGGCCAGCGCCTCAGGGTAAGGGCCTTGAGAATCAATCCAAGTCTGTGTGCCCGGGTAGCAATGCAAATCAATGACGCGCATAGTGTGTCCTGTGTGTTTGAGTCATCATGCTTGTTCAGATTGAAGTTTGGCGGTGACCATTTCAACCAATGCTTTTTTCGACACCTTGCCGAATGTAGAGACAGGTAAATCGGCCACGACCTCTAAACGCTCGGGTAGTTTGAACTTGGCAATTTCTTTGGTGAGCAAAAAACCGATCAATGTTTTGAAATCGAGTTGCTGGCCTGTTTTGAGAATGACGAAAGCACACATCTTCTCGCCCATGTTCGCGTCCGGCATGGGGACACACGCCACGTTTTGCACAGCCGGGTGCATGAGGATCAGGTTTTCAACTTCTTCAGCGCTGATTTTTTCACCGCCTCGGTTGATCAAATCTTTTTTGCGGCCTTCGACCACATAGTTGCCCGAGGCATGCATGCGCATCAAATCGCCGGAGCGGTAAAAGCCGTCAAACGTGAATTGCTTGGCGTTGTACTCTGGCACGCCGTAGTAGCCGCGCAAGGTGTAAGGTCCGCGCACAGTCAGTTCACCGACCTCGCCCATGGGAACTTCGTTGTCATCCTCATCCAGCAATTTCACTTCATCATCCGCACAGACCGGACGACCGCAGGTTTCCAACTTGACGTCTTCCGAATCGGTTGAGCGAACAAACATCAATGTGCCTTCAGACATGCCGAAATTTTCCTGCACAAACACGCCGGGGATGAGTTGTCTGGTTTTCGCACGCACCTCGGGTTGCATACGCTGGCCGCCACTTTGAATCAACTTCAAGCTCGACAAGTCATACTCAGTCACACCGGGGTCATTGATCAATCGGATCAACAGCGCTGGCACTACCTTCAAATGCGTGACGCGGTGTTTTTGAATCAAAGCAAACATCTCTGCCGGGCGGGTGTTGTGGTGCAACACCACCTTGGCACCATTGAACATATAGCCTTGTATGCCCGGGCAGGCAAGCGGCAAGTTATGTGCAATCGGCAACACCAACAACAGCACCGACTCCGCTGTCAAGTCACACACCTCGGAGGCCACTTTGGAGTTGTAAGCGTAATCATTGTTGGTACGCGGAATCAATTTAGGAATGCCTGTGGTGCCGCCCGAGAGTTGAAAAATACACGGCGCCATCGGATCGATGTGTATCTCTGCTAAGCGGGATGCAGGCAGGCTGGCAGGTTTGTCAATCAGTTCACGCAAAGAATACTCACCGGCTTGGGGGTTGCCCAGCACGATGCGAAATTTGAGCGACGGGTTTTCATTTTGAATACGGTCAATCACAGGTGAAAACGCAAAGTCACCTGATGTTTCAGGATAGACACAGGTGGTGGCGCCTGACAGATTGACAAATTGATTGATCTCGGCAAAACGGTGCGTGACCAAAGCGGCAATCGGAATGCCGCCGATTTTTTGCAGCGCCAGGTATAGCAACACAAACTCATGCACATTCGGCAACACCGGCACCACCCGGTCGACCGGTTGTATGCCGATCTCCAGCAAGTTCAATGCAAGGTTATCGGTGATGCGGTCTATATCTGTATAGGTAAATTGATGATCGCCATCAACCAACAAAACGCGGTCAGCGTATTTTTTATAAAGAACTGCAAACTCTTGCGCGAGTGACAAATTCTTCCAATAGCCTTTTTCACGGTAGCGAGCAACAAATTCTGGGGGGAAGGGAACAAAGCCTGGCAACATGGTGAATTCTCCTTGTTCAAGTGGAACTGGTGAAACCGCCGTCGATGACGATGATTTCTCCGGTGACAAAACGATTCGCTTGTATCAACGTCATCATGGTCTCGGCCACATCATCGGCTGTCACACAACGCTTGAGTGGTGTGAGCTTGGCCCGCTTACCCATCAAATCATCGTACTTGTCGCCCAGCATGCGTTGCATCCAATCGCCTTCCATCCATCCGGGTGCCACTGCATTCACCCTTATTTCAGGACCCAAGTTCCAGGCCAATGTTTTGGTCAGATTAACAACCGCTGCCTTGCTGGCGGCATAGGGCAAGGGCTGCGGGCCGGGACGCAATCCGACGATGCTCGCGGTGTTGACGATGCTGGGATTGGTGCCTTTTTTCAGCAATGACACCGCCGCTCGCGCGACTTGAAAGGTGCCGCGCACATTGACTGCAAACGTGCGGTCCCATTCGTCCATGTCCAAACTTTCCAGATCTTTGACCTTCCAACTGGCGGTGGTGCCTGCGTTGCTCACCAACGCATCCAAGTGCCCGAAGGCGGCATCAATCTCAGCCATCATGCGACGCACCGCTGCGTCATCGCTGACATCACATTGCAATAACAAGGTGTGTGCACCCAATGCTTGCGCTTCTTTGGCTGTATCTTGTGCCGCCTTGGCGCTGGAGGCGTAATTGATGGCCACGTCATAGCCAGCGCGCGCCAATGCCAGCACCGCACTTTTGCCAATGCCGGTCGCACCGCCTGTGACCAGGGCTTTTTTTCTGACAGTCATGCCAATGTCTCCGTTTGAGTCTGCTGCGTCGGGCTTGTGTCAAGCCCGTTCAATGTGTCTGAGGCTGCAGATTACCCAAGCAGGGGGATTCAAAAAAGATGGCAAAATTGATTGAGTGATACCTAATTGCTATCAACATGAAACTGACCCAATTACGTGACATGGTGGCCATCGTGCAGCAAGGCAGCTTGCGTGCAGCGGCGCGTCATCTTGATTTAGCACAACCCGCATTGACTCGCAGCATCCGCACCTTAGAGCGGGATTTGGGCACAGCGCTGTTTGAACGCGAAGCGCGAGGCATGGTGCTGACCACGGCCGGTAAATTATTTTACGAACGCGCCGGCATGGTGCTCAATGAATTGCAGCGTGCACGCGAAGAAATTGGACAAACACAAGGGGATATGCAAGGCACGGTGGTGGTTGGTCTGTCCATCATGCCGCATGTAGGCATGTTGCCGTTTGCACTTCCCGCTTTCAGAAAACAGTTTCCACAAGTCAAATTGCACATCATCGAAGGTTTGTACCCGGCGATCGAAGCCGGATTGCGCAATGGCAGTGTGGACTTTTACTTAGGTGCTAGCCCGCAAAGCGGGGTGGCTCCCGGATTGATGACCGAACTGCTGTTCAACAACACACGCACGATTGTGGGTCGCAAAAATCACCCTCTGGCCAAAGCCACTTCCATTCATGACTTGGCAGATGCGGAATGGGCAACGACCTCGCTGAACTACAACGCGGCCGATGATTTGAATCAATTGTTTGCCGGCTATGGCATGCCCGCGCCTCGCATCATGTTGCAAGCGCAGTCCACCATGTCAGTCATGGCGGCGCTGGCCTATACCGATTTGCTAGCCATTCTTCCTGTGCAATGGAATGAATTTCCGTTGACCCGTAACGCGCTTGAAGTGATTCATATCCAAGAGAAACTCGTTGCACCGGACATTGTTTGCATACGACGCGCAGATTTACCTTTGACACCTGCTGCTGAATATTTTTCTGATTTACTGCGAAGACATATTCCTGCTTAGCGCGTATGCTTTGACCTCTAATTTGGAGAAACCATAGAGGAATTTTGCCACGCGCTGGTTGCAATGGTCAGACTGGCAAACACCGCAAGGATTGCCTGATATGCCTAGCCCTGCTGGGTTGTGCCAATCCTTGGGCGAAGCTGTTTTCAGCGTTCAAGCCCCTTAAGTACCAGGCGCAACACCATCAAAAGCTCTTTGCAACAAGGCTCTGATGTCATCGCGCTGTGGCAAGCCAAAAGGCCTTGGATTCCAATAAGGTGAGGTCACCGCCAAGTCTGCGGCCAGATCCAAATCCGAGGCTTTCATGCCAATGTCTTTCAAGGCCACGAGTGCACCATTATTTTTTGCCAAAAGGTACACACCCAAGGGACCGTCAGTAACGCCAAGCGACTGCGCCAAGTCCTGCATGGCTTGTGGTGCAGCACTCGCATTAAAGGCCAGCGCATGAGGCAGCACCACGGTATGCACCTCGGCGTGCGGCAAATTAAAACTGCCGCCCAAGGTATGACAAAGCTTGTGGTGCAACGCCATGCCCACGCTGCCGAGCACACTGCCGCACAACCAGGCCCCGTACAAAGCCAAGGCCCGGCCTTGGACATGCTGCGAATCCGCTTTGATCATTGGCAACGCCTTGGCCAATGAGGAAATGCCTTCCATGGCCATTAAACGTGTCATCGGGTTGCGGTCTTGCGCATACAAACCTTCTGCCGCATGCGCTAAAGCATTCATACCACTGGTGACGCTCAATCCCACCGGCAAGCTCAGCGTGAGGTCCGGATCGTAGATCACGCTGCGCGGCAATACCCTGGCGTCTTTACCGGTTTTTTTCACGCCGCCATCGGTGATGCCGTAGATGCTGGTCATCTCTGAACCTGCATAAG
>CANNNH010000050.1 GCA_947505915.1 Comamonadaceae bacterium | reverse complement strand
TGTGCCACGGCTGGGGCAAAAGGCATGGAAGAAAGTGCGCCCAAGGTGAGGGCAGAAAAAGTGCGGCGTTGCATGGTGGGCCTCTTGAGAAAAAAGATCAGCGTTGAACTCGCATCAGGGCGGATTCAAATTTGGTGGCTTTGAGTTTGGTTTGGGCGTCTTCAGCCTCGGTTTTGGTTTCGAAAGGCCCTAACCGCACTCGGTAGACGATTTTGCCGTTTTGTTCACGCTCGGATATTTTGGGGTCAAAGCCCCCTAAAGCCAACTTGGCTCGCTGTGTTTGCGCTTCCTCGCTGCCGTTGAAGGCACCGACCTGAACGAAGTAATAAAAAGTATCGACAGCTTGGGTTTTGCTTAGCGCCAAATCACCCAAGGGGTCCGCAGAACTGGACTCTGCAGGCTGGGACGGCGTGGGCGGAGCGGCAGGGGTGAGCGGCGCTTTGTCCGATGCAGGCGCATTGGCTGCAGGTGGTTTGCCATACAGCGGGGCGTTAGGGTCCCAGTCTTTGTTCTTTTTTTGCTCTGCCGCGTCTTGTTCGGCGTTGCGGCTCAAGCCTTTGTTCAAAAAGGGAATGGGCACCTTGGTGACGTAAATCGCCACCACCAAGGCCACGGCTAAACCTACCAACAAGCCCAAAATAAAACCCAGGACGGTGTTGCCGCGTTGTCGAGAAAAAGAATACATACCTGACCTTTACATCCGGGTAGGCGTCGATACGCCCAAAACCACCAAACCATTGTGCAAAACCTGCGCCACTGCAGCCACCAAGGCGACCCGCGCTTGGCGCACCAAGGGTTCTTCGACCAAGATGCGCTCGGCATCGTAATAGCTGTGGTAAGCCGAGGCCAACTCGCGCAGGTAAAAACTGACATCGTGCGGGGCAAAATCGGTACAGGCTTGTTGCAACATATCCGGATAACGCGCCAGCACCCGTAAAAGTGACAGTGCGGCGGCTGAGTCCAAGGCCGTCAAATCGACATCGGCCAAATGCGCGGGTGTCAAACCGCTGGATTCACCCCACGTGGCCAACACCGAGCAAATCCGCGCATGGGCGTATTGCACATAAAACACAGGGTTGTCATTGTTTTGCGCCAGCGCCAAATCCACATCGAACACATACTCGGTGTCTGGTTTGCGGCTCAGCAAAAAGAAGCGAACTGCGTCCTTGCTGGTCCACTCGATCAGGTCGCGAAGTGTCACATAACTGCCCGCCCGCTTTGAAATTTTCACCTCTTCACCGCCGCGCATGACGCGCACCATGGTGTGCAACACGTAGTCGGGGTAGCCTTGGGGAATGGCCAAACCCTGTTGCTGCGAGGCGGCTTGCAAACCTGCGCGGACACGGGCGATGGTGCCGTGGTGGTCGGTGCCTTGGATATTGATGACCTTGGTAAAGCCGCGCTCCCATTTGGCCAAGTGGTAGGCAACATCGGGCACAAAATAGGTGTAACTGCCGTCCGATTTACGCATCACGCGGTCTTTGTCATCGCCAAAATCGGTGGAGCGCAACCACAGCGCACCGTCTTGTTCGTAGGTGTGACCCGAGGCGTTCAAAGATGCCACAGCTTGATCGACCCGCCCATCGGTGTACAGACTGGACTCTAAATAATAATGGTCAAAAGTCACTTGGAAGGCTTGCAAGTCCAGGTCTTGTTCGCGGCGCAAATAGGCCACGGCGAAGTCGCGGATATTGTCTAAATCGTCCACATTGCCATTAGCGGTGAAGCTGCGGTCGTCGGCCGACACGGTTTTTTGCGCCAAAAAATCCCGCGCGATGTCGGCAATGTAGTCGCCGTTGTAGGCGTTTTCGGGCCAAGCGTCGTCGCCTGGCGACAGCCCTTGAGCGCGGCATTGGGTGGACACGGCCAAGGTGTGAATTTGCACACCGGCATCGTTATAATAGAACTCACGGTGCACCGACCAACCTTGAGTGTCGAACAAGTTGCAAATCGCGTCGCCCAAGGCGGCTTGCCTGCCATGACCCACATGCAAAGGGCCGGTGGGGTTGGCTGAAACAAACTCCACCAACAAACGTTTGCCATGCGCAGCTTGCCGACCAAAGCCAGCCGCTTGACGCAAGACTTCACGTACCACTTGCTGCTGTGCCTCAGGCGTTAATCGGATATTGATGAAACCTGGTCCTGCAATCTCGATGGCTTGAACCCAGCGCTTGGCAGCGTCTGAGTCCAGCAAAGACAGGCGCAATGCCTCGGCCACTTCACGGGGGTTGCGCTTCAAGGGCTTGGCCAATTGCATGGCGGCGGTGACTGCCCAGTCGCCATGGGCAGCAACTTTGGGGTGCTCCAGCACCGCCTTGGTTGACGCACCAAGCATGAGGGCTTCCAAAGACTGGGCCAAAGCCACTTGCAGATCATTTTGAACCAAAAGCATTCGACCATTCTACGAGGCGGGGCTGGCGCAAAACTTGTCTGCGCCCTTTCTCTACAATGGGCGCAAAGCCTTTGATGGCTTTTTGTTTCTTTATTGGCCTTTATTTTCAGTCCCCCCCCACATGACCGCTCGAACTTCTGTTTACCGACTCCAAGTAGCCACCCCTCTTTACCAATTTATTGACAAACAGGTTTTGCCTGGCACTGGTGTAACCAGCGTGAACTTCTGGCGCGGCTTTGATGCCATCGTGGCTGACATGGCCACACAAAATGCGGCATTGCTTGCCGAGCGCGACCGCTTGCAAACCGAAATCGACCAATGGCACAGCGCCCATCCTGGCCCCATCGCCAATATGGCTGCCTACAAAGCCTTTCTGACACAAATTGGCTACTTGGTACCCGTTCCCGCCAAATTCAAAGCTACCACGGCCCACGTGGACGTCGAACTCGCCGAGCTAGCCGGCCCCCAATTGGTGGTGCCCATCCTGAACGCCCGCTACGCCCTGAACGCAGCAAATGCGCGTTGGGGTTCGCTGTACGACGCTTTGTACGGCACCGATGTCATTTCTGAAGCCGACGGCTGCGCCAAAGGCCCGGGCTACAACGAAAAGCGTGGCGCCAAAGTGATCGAGTACGCCCGCTATGTGCTGGACCGCACCGTGCCTTTGAAGTCTGGCTCGCACATCAACGCCACCGGCTACGCTGTGGTCAATGGCACTTTGGTGGTCACACTCAAAGGCAGCAAAACCTCAGGCTTGGCCAACCCCAAGCAATTTGTGGGCTACCAAGGCGATGCAGCCCACCCCAGCTCGGTGTTGATGGTGCATAACGGCTTGCATTTGGATTTGCAGATCAACGCCAAGCACCCCGTCGGCGCGACCGACCCCGCAGGCGTGTACGACGTGGTGGCAGAAGCCGCCTTGTCCACCATTTTGGATTTGGAAGATTCTGTGGCCGCGGTGGACGCCGAGGACAAGCTCTTGGCCTACAGCAACTGGCTGGGCATTTTGAAAGGCACGCTCACCGAAGACGTGAGCAAGGGCGGCAGCACTTTCAAGCGCGGCTTAAACCCCGACCGTGTTTACCACTCGCCCAAGGGCGACGCCGAGGTCAAGTTGCATGGCCGATCGCTGCTGTTTGTTCGCAATGTGGGCCACCTGATGACCAACCCGGCCATCCTCTACATCGGCGCCAATGGCCAAACGCATGAAATCCCCGAAGGCATCATGGACGCCATGGTTACCACCGCCATCGCCATGCACGACCTGCAAGGCCACGGCGCCAACGGCATCCGCAATTCCCGCACCGGTTCGGTCTATATCGTGAAACCCAAAATGCACGGCCCTGCCGAAGTGGCATTTGCCTCCGAATTGTTTGGTCGTGTGGAAAAAGTCTTGGGCTTACCCGACAGCACGGTGAAGCTGGGCATCATGGACGAAGAACGTCGCACCAGCGTCAACCTCAAAGCCTGCATCGCCGCAGCATCAAGCCGCGTGGCCTTCATCAACACCGGCTTTTTGGACCGAACCGGCGACGAGATGCACACCGCCATGCTGGCTGGCCCCATGCTGCGCAAAGGCGATATGAAGAGCAGCGCTTGGATTGCCGCTTACGAGCGCAACAACGTGCTGGTGGGTTTGTCTTGTGGTCTGCGCGGCAAGGCGCAAATTGGCAAAGGTATGTGGGCCATGCCCGACCTGATGAAGGCCATGATGGAACAGAAAATCGGCCACCCCAGGGCTGGTGCCAACACCGCTTGGGTGCCCAGCCCTACTGGCGCCACGCTGCACGCGATGCACTACCACCAAGTATTGGTGAGCGATGTGCAAAAAGAATTGGAAAAAACCGACGCCGACAAGCAGCACAGCGCATTGCTGCACGACTTGCTCACCATCCCCGTGGTAGCCAAAGCCAATTGGAACGCTTTAGAAAAGCAGCAAGAGTTGGACAACAACGTACAAGGCATTTTGGGTTATGTGGTGCGCTGGGTCGACCAAGGCGTGGGTTGCTCCAAAGTGCCCGACATCCACAACGTCGGGTTGATGGAAGACCGCGCCACACTGCGTATCTCCAGCCAACACATTGCCAACTGGATGCACCATGGTGTGGTGAGCGAAGCCGAGGTGCGCGCCACCTTTGAGCGCATGGCCGCGATTGTCGACAAGCAAAACGCCAGCGACGCGCTGTACCAACCCATGGCCGGCCACTTTGATACCTCCAAGGCCTACCAAGCGGCTTGTGACTTGGTATTCAAGGGCAAGGCCCAGCCCAGTGGCTACACCGAACCGCTGCTGCACGCTTGGCGCTTGAAGGTGAAGGCTTAAGTTATCTAAAGCTTACGCAGCAACTGCGGTATGGATTGCTTGTAACGATTCACCCGTCCCCACCAATGGGAGAACGAGGGGCTGTGCTCGGTTTGCCGCTGCCACAACCTAGGGGGCGCATGGCGCACCCAGTTAATGTTTAGCCAATCGGGCAAACACGCGTGGTCCCACACATGCACGCTTTTGGCACTGGCAAACATCGCCGTCAAACGCTCGTCGGACTCAAACCAACAATGCGAAGCCACATCGTTCATGCCTTTGCCCACAAACCGCCAGCGCGCCTCGCTCCATGGGTGCTGCTCGGTCCAGCCTTGCCAACACGCAGCGATACGCAGCATATCGGCGGGTAGCTGCGCAGGGGTTTGGTCGCTGATCGCCCACGGGTGTATCCACCAGACATCGCGTCCAGCCAATTTGTCTGCCGCCACGCCACTGGCCACCAAACCCGCAACAGCAGGTGGTTGCACAAAGAGCGTGGGCTCTTCCACAGGTGCAAATTTTGACAGCGACTGGGTAAAAGTGGCGCGGCTGTGGGCGATCATGTCAATGATGTCCATCGGCTTATCGATCACGGTTTGCGGGCTGTGCCACAACTCGGGGGCGTTGAAGGCGACGTTGTCGGCATTGAATAAATACGGCTTATGGCTGCCAGTGCCAGACACCCATTGCCAGCTGAGGTGGTTACTGGCCAAGTCGCCATCGATCAAATGGCTGTACATCCACTCAGCGCCCACACGCCAATGCACCTTGCGCATATGCACCAAGTAGCTTGCCAACCACAACCTTGCATGGTTGTGCAAATAGCCGCTGAAATACAACTGCCGCACCGCTTGATCGACCACGGGCACGCCGGTGGCGCCTCGGCGCACATCGTCTGGCAACGCCTGCACATAAGCATCGTCTGGCAACACGCCTTCTTGCAGGTTTTGCAAGATATCGTCGCCTAGGGCGTCATGTACATGCTGAAAATATTCACGCCAAGCCAACTCGAACATGAACTTGTGCTGCACCCCTATGCGATGCGCTTTGTAAACATGCTGCGCCACTTGGGGCACATTCAATAAGCCATGGGTCAGGTAAGGCGACAGCAGCGTCACAGCGCCGTTGAGATGGTTGCGGGTTTGGGCGTACTCAAAGGGGCGAATCGACAGCAAGCGCGAATGCGCCGCATGGGCATAAGGCTCGAATAACTGCTGATCCAAAAACAACTTCATGGGGCTAATGCAGTCGCTGCCGCTTTGGGCGATTTCAGTGCTTGCTCCAAGGCGTCCATGAACATTGCCGCCACATCAAACCCCGTTTGATCGGTGATTTCACGAAAACACGTGGGACTGGTGACATTGACCTCGGTGAGGCTGTCGCCAATGATGTCCAAGCCCACCAGCAGCAAACCCCGTGCTGCCAAGGTGGGTCCGATGGCGTGGGCAATCTCGCGGTCGCGGTCGGTCAAGGGCTGTGCCACACCCTTGCCACCCGCAGCCAAATTGCCTCGCACCTCGTTGCCTTGGGGAATACGGGCCAAGGCGTAGGGCACGGGCTTGCCACCAATGACTAACACCCGCTTATCGCCTTTGGCAATATCGGGCACAAATTTTTGCACCATGACGCTGGTGGAGCCGTCGCGGTTAAGGGTTTCTATGATGCTGCCCAAATTCAAACCATCGGAGCGCACCCGAAAAATGCCTATGCCGCCCATGCCGTCCAAGGGCTTCAAAATAATGTCTTGGTGCTGGGCATGAAAAGCGCGAATCGCATCAGGCTGGCGCGTCACCAAAGTGGGGGTAGTCCACTCGGCAAACTCCATGAGGGCGAGCTTTTCTGGGTGCTCGCGCAAGGCATTGGGCTGGTTAAACACCTTGGCACCCTCGCGCTCGGCTTGACTCAGCAAATGGGTGGCGTAGAAGTATTCGCTGTCAAAAGGAGGGTCTTTGCGCATGAGCACCGCGTCCATCTCGGACAATGCTTTGGCACTCGTCTCTTCGATGTGGTACCAGCCGTGTGCATGGTCTTTCAGTTGCAGGCGCTGCATCAAAGCGCTGACGCGTTCGCCACGCTGCCACTGCAAGTCGGGCGTGCCGCAAACCCATACCGCATGGCCACGCTGTTGAGCTTGGCGCATCATGGCCAAGCTGCTGTCCTTGTCTAGCTTGAAGCCTTGCAGCGGATCGGTAATAAACAATAAGTTCATACGTCCAAGGTTACCAGCACCCGCTGGCCAGTTCTGCCCGACCCAAGATTAAATTTCGATCTTGCTGCCCATTTCGACCACCGAGTTGCTGGGCAGGTTTAAAAAATCTGCTGCTGCGCTGGCATTCAGGTACATCTGGGCAAACAGTTTTTCCCGCCACTGCGCCATGCCACCACCCACGGTAGGCACGATGCTGTCGCGCGAGAGAAAGAAACTGGTGCTCATGGGGTCGATATTGCCGACCTGCCCTTTGAGCAAGGACAGGGCGCCAGGCACATCCGGATCGTCTTTGAAGCCATAGTGGATCATGACCTGCCAACACTGGTGGCCCAAATCCATGAGTTCAATGCGCTTATCGCTGGCAATCCAAGGCACTTCATGGCTGCGCACCGAGACAAACAGGTTCTGCACATGCAGCACCTTGTTGTGCTTCAAGTTGTGCAACAAGGCGTTGGGAACTATGCCGTCTTCTGAGGTGAGAAAAACCGCTGTGCCCTCCACGCGGGTGGGCGGCGCAATAAACAAGGCATCTAAAAACGAGGACAGATCGATGGCCTCATTGCGGGTCTTGTGGTGCAGCAAAGCGCGGCCATCGCGCCAGGTCAGCATCAACACCAAAATCATGCCGCCGAGGAGCAAGGGGAACCAGCCACCATGAGCAAGTTTGAGCATATTGGAGCTCCAAAACGCCAAGTCCACCACAAGGAACACCGAGGTGGCGCTGATGCACAGCCACAGCGGGTATTTCCATGCGTAGCGAATAACATAGAAGGTCAAGATGGTGGTGATCAACATATCGGTACACACCGCGATGCCGTAAGCCGCCGCCAAGTTGCTGGAGGTCTTGAACAAGACCACCGCCAAGACAATCAACACAAACAAGCCCCAATTGACAAACGGTATGAAGATTTGACCGGTGTCTTTATCACTGGTGTGTTGAATTTGCAGCCTCGGCAAAAAGCCCAGCTGTATCACTTGCTTGGTGACGCTGAAAGCGCCGGTGATCAGCGCTTGCGAGGCGATGACGGTGGCCGCTGTTGCCAAGATCACCAGAGGAATCAGCGCCCAGTCGGGGGCCATGTTGTAGAACGGGTTTTTCACTGCCTCGGGTTCGTTCAGCAGCAAAGCGCCTTGGCCAAAATAGTTCAGGGTCAAACAAGGCATGACCAAGCCAAACCAGGCCAAACGAATAGGCTTTTTGCCAAAGTGGCCCATGTCGGCATACAAAGCTTCGCCACCGGTCACGCACAACACCACTGCGCCCAAAATCAAAAACGTGGTGCCGGGTTGTTCCCACATGAACTTCACCGCGTAATAAGGATTGACGGCCCACAAAATCGTGGGATTGCTGGCGATGTGGTAAACCCCCAAAGTTGCAATAGCGATAAACCAAACCGTGGTGATGGGGCCAAAAAACTTGCCAATGCCAGCGGTACCCCGCTTTTGTACCGAAAACAGAGCCAACAGAATAATCAAGGTCAGCGGAATCACATAGCCCTTGAAGTCGGGTGAGATCACCTCCAAACCCTCCACCGCCGACAAAACTGAAATCGCTGGTGTGATGACACCGTCGCCATAAAACAAGCAGGTGCCAAAAATACCGACCACCAACAAAATGCTTCGAAGCCGAGGTTTGTCGCGCACCGATGAAGAGGCCAATGCCAGCATGGCCACCAACCCGCCCTCGCCGTTGTTGTCAGCACGAAGCACCAACATGACATATTTGAGCGAAACAATGAAGGTCAGCGTCCAAAAGAAGATGGACAAGATGCCCATGACGTTGTCGGGCGTGAACGCCACATGGCCTGAGCCAAAGACCTCTTTGATGGAGTAGAGAACGCTGGTGCCAATGTCACC
>CANNNH010000049.1 GCA_947505915.1 Comamonadaceae bacterium | reverse complement strand
CCGACAATGAACAAGAACGACAAATGCTTGATGCCATAGAAAAATGGCTATAGCGCGACGTCCGACCCCATGTTCTTCGACTTGAGCACGCCGACGAGTACCCCATCGAGATGGTCGAACAAATGAAAGAGTTGGGTCTGTTTGGCGCCACCATTGGCGTCGAATACGGCGGGCTGGGACTCAAGGCGGGCACATACGCCAAGATCGTTGAGAAAATTGCAGCCACCTGGATGTCGCTATCGGGCATTTTCAACAGCCACTTGATCATGGCTGCTTGTGTGGAGCGCCACGGCACCGAAGAGCAAAAAAACCATTACTTACCCAAGTTCGCCACTGGCGAAATTCGCGGTGGGCTTGCCTTGACCGAACCAGATGCCGGCACCGATTTGCAGGGCATCAAAATGCGCGCCAAAAAAGATGGCGACCACTACATCATCAACGGCACCAAAACATGGATCTCCAATGGCATACATGGCACTTGCTTTGCCCTCTTGGTGAAAACCGATTCCAGCGCCGATCCGGCACACAAGGGCATGTCATGCTTCATTGCAGAAAAGGGCCAGGGTTTCACCGTCTCCAAAAAGCTTGAAAAGCTGGGTTACAAAGGCATTGACAGTGCCGAATTGATTTTTCAAGACTACAAAATCCACGCCAGCAAATTGATTGGCGCCAAAGAAGGTCGCGGCTTGCAAACCGCATTGGGCGGATTGGAATTGGGTCGCATCAATGTGGCCGCCAGGGGTTGCGGTATCGCTGGCGCCGCCTTGATGGACGCTGTCAAATATGCACAGGTACGCCACACTTTTGGCAAGCCCATTGCCGAGCACCAGGCCATCCAACTCAAGTTGGGTGAAATGGCCACGCGACTGCAAGCGGCACGGTTGCTGACCTATGACGCAGCCCGCATTTACGACAAAGGCGAACGGTGTGACATGGAAGCCGGCATGGCCAAATACTTTGCCTCTGAAGCCGCATTGGAAAATGCCACCGAATGCTTGCGAATCCATGGTGGGTATGGCTACTCCAAGGAGTACCACGTCGAACGCTATTACCGCGACGCTCCTTTGATGTGCATTGGGGAAGGTACCAATGAGATGCAGCGCATCATCATCGCCCGTCAAATGATTGCCAGATACCCAGCTTGACCTTTGGCGGGCCGTTGGGGGCCTTCAACTTCCATCGCGATTGCCAAACCACGGAGTCCACTGCATCCATGCATGCAGTGGATTTTTTTTGGCTTTATCGCATAGACATTCATATCAACTTCACAAAATTCTCATATAAATACGTCTCAGCTCCAGGATCCACACCATGTCAAACCCACACATCGACCCCATTTTCAACACCAGCACCACGCCCCACTTCCAAGATGTTTTGACGGCCTCTTTGGCCAATCCCCAGCGGCGAAGCATGCTGCTGGGTGGCTTGGGTTTGGCGGGCTTGAGTGTTTTGCCAGGCTGCGCCACTTTGGGGACCGGGATGGGCCCTGCCCCCACGGCCCTGGGATTTCCTGCGGTGTCCAAGAGCCTGTTGGACAACGTGATCCTGCCGCCCGGCTACCAATACAGCGTTTTGCACGCCACTGGCGACGCCATGGACACCAGCACGCCGGCCTATTCCAACAGCGGGCGTGAGACCGATGATTGGTCGCGCCGCATCGGCGACCACCACGATGGCATGGATATTTTTTACATCGATGACCAAGGCAAGTACTCTGAAAAAGAAACCACCCGCGCTGTTTTGTGCGTGAACCACGAAAGCTCTGCGGACGCCCACTTTTTGCATCCCAACGGTCAGACCTCACAAGGCATGAGCGGGAAGAAGTTTTCCCAATTTGGCGAATGGGATCTGGGCAACCGGCCCGAACTGGAAGTGCTCAAAGAGATGAATTTGCACGGCGTGTCTGTGGTCGAGATCAACAAAACACCCGCAGGTTGGCGCATCAATATGGGTTCTGCATTGAACCGCCGCATCACCCCGCAAACACCGATGCGCATCAGCGGCCCACGGGCTTTGATCGAAGACATCCGTCAAAAAATGGTGACCCGCTGGGACACCTCTGGCTCCATGAGCCGGGGCACCCTGAACAACTGCGGACACGGCAAAACCCCCTGGGGCACCTACTTGGGCTGCGAAGAAAACTGGGCGTTCTATTTTCAAAGCACAGCTGGAGCGAATTTGCCCGACAACGAGGCCGCATCGCGCAAGCGTTACGGCCTTCCCGCTGCGCCGGTGGCTGCCAACGTGAAAAAAGCCACCGGCCAAGGCTGGCACACCGTGTCCAGCACCGATGACCGCTTTGCCCGCTGGAATTTGGCGGCACAGGGTGCGAATGCCGAAAAAGACTTTCGCCATGAAGCCAATACCTTTGGCTATAACGTCGAAATTGACCCCCTCAACCCCAACGCCACCCCTGCCAAACGCACAGCCATGGGCCGCTTTGCCCATGAAGCCGCTGTTTGCAGTCTGCCGGTCGCGGGCGAGCCCCTGGCCTTTTACATGGGCTGCGACTCGCGCAATGAATACATTTACAAATTTGTCAGCACCGCTCTTTGGGACCCAAAGGACGTTGGCGCTGGCTTGGTCGCCGGCGACAAGTATTTGAGTGAGGGGCGTTTGTATGTCGCCAAATTCAATGCCAACGGCACGGGTGAGTGGCTGGAGCTCAGCATGGCAAACCCCCGCATTGCCAAACATGCGGCATTTAAATTCACATCGCCAGCGGACATTTTTGTGAACACACGCCACGCGGCCGATGCCGTGGGCGCTACCCCCATGGACCGGCCCGAGTGGGGCGCCGTCAATCCCCGCAATGGCGAGGTTTATTTCTGCTTGACCAACAACAGCGCCGCCAACCGCACCCCCACCAAAGTGGATGCTGCCAACCCGCGGGCTTACATGGACTTGGACGGCAAGAAAAGTGCTGGCAACCCCAATGGCCACATCATTCGTTTCAAAGAAATCGACAAGCGCTCTACCGCGCTAGGCTTTGCCTGGGACATCTTTTTGTTGGGTGCCGAAGAGGATTCAGGCGACGCCAACTTGTCTGGTTTGACGGCCAGCAATTCTTTTTCTTCCCCCGACGGCTTGTGGTTCAGCCAGACCACGGGCATTTGCTGGATTCAAACCGATGATGGCGCTTTCACCGATGAGACCAATTGCATGATGCTCGCAGCCATCCCCGGGCACGTGGGCGATGGCGGCAAAGTCACGGCCAAAAACAAAATGATGGTCAATGGCACGGAGCAAACCGGCACCCAAGAGACCTTCATTTCGGCCGCCCTGGGAGAGGCCAAGCTCAAACGCTTTTTGGTCGCACCCAAAGGGGCCGAGGTCACTGGCATCACCGAGGCCGATGGTGGGCGCACCTTGTTTGTCAACATCCAACACCCCGGTGAATTGTCAGCGCCGCTGGCCTCCGGCAAGCCGCTGGAGAGCCTGTGGCCTGGCAATCAAGGCGCAGGCCCCCAGGGTCGCCCGCGCTCGGCCACCATCGTCATCACCCGCCAAGACGGGGGCGTGATCGGTCTTTGACGCGGGATCAAGAGTCGGGCTTGATGTTGGCCGCGCGAATCACCCGTGCCCATTTGGCCGCTTCGCTCTTCATGAACTCACCAAATTCTTCGGGCGAATTGGCTGCCGGGTCAATGCCTTGGGACACCAGTTTTTCCTTGATGTCAGGCATCTCCAACACCTTGGTGATTTCACGGTTCAAGCGCAGAATTACTTCACGTGGCGTGCCAGCAGGCACCACCATGCCATACCAATTGACGGCCTCTAAGCCAGCAGCAAATTCGCTGGTGGAGGGCACATCGGGCAAGATGGCCAAGCGCTTGGGTCCGGTGGTGGCCAAGGCGCGCAAGCGGCCCGTTTTGATGTGTTGCAAGCCAATGGCCACCGTGTCGTAACCGAGTTGAACCTGGCCGCCGATCAAATCATTCATGCCTGGCGCACTGCCTTTGTAGGCGATGTGCACGGTTTGAATGCCCGCCACATTGTTGAGCAACTCGCCGGTCAAGTGGGGCAGGCCGCCATTGCCGCTGGAGTAAAAATTGACTTTGCCCGGATTGGCTTTGGCATAGGCCACCAACTCCGATAAGTTTTTGACCGGCACACTGGGGTGGGCATAGACCAAGAAAGGCAAAGAGGCCACCAACATCAAAGGCGTGAAATCCTTGTCCATGCTGAAGGGCAAGTTGGGCATGAAGGCTGGGTTGATGCTGATGTTGCCGGTGGTGCCAAAAAAGATGGTGTGCCCATCGGCTGGGGCCTTGGCCACCAGGTTGGTCCCCAGCACACCGGCCACACCGGGTTTGTTGTCGATGATGACCGGTTGCCCCAGAGCCTCCGACAATTTCGGTGCAATCGTGCGGGCCACGATATCAATGCCGCCCCCTGGCGGAAAGCCAATCACGATGCGCACCGGTTTTGAGGGGAAAGTCTGTGCCCAGACCGGTGTGAGGGGCATGGACAGACCCATGGCCACCATCAGGCTGGACAACAAGAAACGACGTGATTTGAAGAAAGACATGGCGATGATCCTGATCAATAAGATGCGTTGACAGTAAATTCCAAATGCTGGGATAATTTTACAAATTAAACCACACCAAGGCGGGTTCCAATGCGCACCAATATCCATGTTTACGCGGGTACCGCCGGTCATTCGGCATGGTTCAGCGAAGACGCGGGTCAAACATGGGCGCACCCCAACAGCCACAGCGGAATGTACCTGGAGGCCCGGGTTTGGTGCTTCAGCAGCCACCCCGAGATGCCAGAACATGTGTTTGCCGGGACCGATATGGGCATCTACCGCTGGGATGAAGCCCCTGCACGCTGGGTGGCCCTGCCCTCACCCATGGCCGATGTCTGGGCCTTGGCACAAGACCCCAGCGATGCACGGGTGTTGATGGCAGGCACGCGCCCCGCCGGGTTTTTCAGGTCCTCCGATGCAGGCCAGCATTGGCAAGCCTTGCAAGCGCCGGGCATCAGCCAGTTTTCTGAGATCAACATGGGCCCGACCCGGGTGACACAAATTTTGTTCGACCCCGTCACACCCGGGGTGGTGTGGGCCACGGTGGAAATTGGCGGCATTTACCGCAGCGCTGACCACGGCCAGACCTGGCAGCTGCTGGATCAAGGCTTGGTGTCGGCAGATGTGCATGGGATTGCCGTGGTGGCAGCCCCGGGTGGCGGCAGTTGGGTCTATGCCACCACCAACCGCGGCTTGCACCGCAGCACCGACCAAGGCCAAAGCTGGGTCTTTCAGGAATTGAAAACGCCTTGGCAATACACCCGCACCGTGATCCCCCGCTTGGACAACCCCGCCATCGTGTTCCTCACCAATGGCAACGGCCCGCCCGGCAACGACGGCAAACTCTTGTGCAGCCACAACCACGGACAAGATTGGCAAGAGGTGAGTTTGCCCGGGGAAATCAACAGCACCGTGTGGTGCGTGGCCATGAACCCCAGTGACCCGGATCTGATTTTTTTGTGCACCAACCTCGGTCAACTGTTTCGCAGCAGCGATGGGGGTGCGCACTTTGAGCGCTTGCCCCACGAGTTTGGCGAATTGCGCGCATTGCACTGGCGTGCCTTGCCAGAAGGCGCACGGCAAGCCCCACACGCCATCACACGCCCCCAAATCAAAGCGCGCGAACTCGCGGCGATGGCGCCGTAAAGCCTTCTTTTTTCAACCGAGACACCCATGACCCAAGCCCTGCACATCGGATTGATGGTTCCCATCAACAACACCACCTTCGCCCAAGAAGTCCTGAGTTGGATGCCCCCAGGATCTCGCGCCACCACCTTGCGCATCCCGCGGGGCAAGGGCATGCTGACCACCGAAACCTTGCCCGCTTACAGAGCCGCTGCCCTTGAACTGGCGGCCCAGTTCAAGGGCAGCGATGTCGATGTGGTGGCCTACGGCTGCACTGCCGCAGGCTTTATTTTTGGCCCCAAAGGGGACGCCGAACTGGCCCAAGAACTGCACCAAGTGACCGCCAAGCCGGTCGTGACCACAGCACGCTCCATGGTGCTCAGCTTGCAAGCCGCTGGCGTGAATGACATTGCCCTGGTCACCCCCTATTTGGATGCGGTGAACACCCAACTCAAGGCCTTCTTGGCCGATGGGGGTATCCGTGTGCGCCGCTTCAACAGTTTTTTTGCCAACGATGTGGATACCTTGGGCCGCATCACTGCCGAGCAAGTCAAAGAGATGGTGCTGAAAACCGATGACGATGGTTGTCAAGCGGTGTTCATCGCCTGCGCCCAATTGCCCACCGCCACCATCTTGGACGAGTTGCGCGAGATTTTGGGCAAACCCGTTTTGTCATCCAACTGGGGCACCACCCACCAAGCGCAACTGGCCATGGCATTGGCCTGAAGCCCCATCATTTTCAATTGACCTGAGACACCCATACCCATGATGTTCAAACCCACACACCTGCTGCGCCGCCTGATGGCCATGATGCTGGCCACCACGGCCACCTGGGCAGCAGCGCAAGATTTCCCCAACCGCCCGATTCGTTTGATCGTGCCCTATGGTCCCGGTGGCGTGACCGATATCAATGCACGCACCTTGGCCACGCGCTTGGGTGAAATTTTGGGCCAATCGGTGGTCGTGGACAACCGCGCGGGCGGTGCCTCTATCGTGGGTTCGGACGCCGTGGCCAAAGCCAAGCCCGATGGCTACACCTTGCTGTTGACCTCCACTGCTCTGGCGGCCAACCATATTTTGTTCAAAACAATCCCCTACGATCCGGTGAAAGACCTGATGCCGGTGAGTTTTGTCTCCACCGTCCCCACGGTTTTGGTGGTGCACAACAACGTGCCCGCGCAAAACCTCAAAGACTTGGTGCAACTCGCGCGCAGCAAGCCTGAAGCCATGAACTACGGCTCCGCCGGCAACGGCAGCGGCAACCACCTCACCACCGAGGTGTTTCTCAACACCACCGGCCTCAAGGTCCAGCACATTCCCTACAAAGGGGGCGGTGCCGTGATGGCCGATTTGGTCGCCGGGCAAGTGACTTTTGTGTTTGCCGTGCTCCCCACCGCGCTGCCTTTCATCACCTCGGGCAAATTGCGGGCCCTGGGTGTCAGCAGCGCCCAGCGCAACCCGGCCTTGCCCGATGTGCCCACCGTGGCCGAATCCGGATACCCCAACTTCAATGTGGCCGAGTGGGTGGGTATTTTTGCCCCCGTGGGCACCCCCGCACCCATCATTGAAAAGCTCAATGCCGCGATCAACCAAACCCTCAAGCACCCCGATGTGGTGGCGCGCTTCAAATCGCTGGGGGCTGACATCGTGGGCGGACCGCCCAGCGCTTTGGACACCTACTTCCGATCCGAGGTCAACAAGTGGACCCGCTTGGCCGAGCAAGTGAAGTTCGAGGCCGCCGACTGAGCACGCGCCCATGATCACCACGCCACCCACACCCGCGCCCACATCGGTGCGCGAACTGGCCGAATTTTTATGGGAGCAGTCACCCGGTCATTTTGATGGCGCTTTGTCAAAAATTTTGGTCAGCGCCGCCACCACACCTGGCGCGCAGTTTCTGGACTTTCGCGTCTCCACCTACGCCCCCAAGGCCTATGTGCACACCCATGTGCACCCCAACAAAGAGCAAATTTATTTCTTTTTGGAAGGGGAAGGCGTGCTTGAATTGGGCGCTGAAAAGAAGGTGGTGCGGCCAAACCAATTTGCCTTCATCCCACCGCATTTGCCGCATGGCTTGCACAACACGGGCAATGGTCAGTTGGTGTTCATCGTCATCACCACCCTGACCGAGCGCGGCTGAGCGCGCCTGCTCAGCCCACGGCGCGGGCGCGCAAGGACACACCCAACCCATGCGCGCCCATGCGCTCACTGGCCGCCTTGGCCGCCTTCATCACCAACTTGGCCATGGCGGGAATGTCGGATGCGGGCAGATGCTTTTTTTGCGCGGCCAACCCCAGGCTGCCCAACACATGGCCCGATGGGTTGAACAAGGGCGCAGCCACCCCCACGATGCCGCGCGAAAACTCGCCCGTTGTCACACAATGGCCTTGCAAACGAATGCTGCGCATGGCTTGGCGAAAGCTGGGCCAATCCTCACCCAAACCGGCTTGGGCCACCGTGGCGGCTTGTTTGGCGTAGAGGTTGCGCAATTGGTGCGGTGGCAAATGCGCCATGATCACCTTGGACGCTGCGCCATGGAACAAGGGGCGCTTTTGGCCCCGGCTGAAAAGGCCTGCCGGGGCATTGGGGCTGATTTCTTCGCGCACACACATCACCGTGTCGCTGTAGAGCATGCACAACAAGGTGCTGTGGCCGGTGCGGCTGGCCAGTTGCTTCATCGGCGGACCACCGGCCATGTAAATGGGGTCGCGCAAGCGCTGTTGGCGATCGAGCTCAATGATGCGCGGCCCCAAGATGTATGCGCCCTGGGCCACAGGCGTTAAAAAACCTGCGGCTTGCAACACCTTGAGGTAGCGGTAGCAAGTGGATCGGGTGCTGCCCGTGGCTTGCATCATGGCCTCGGTAGACCACACGGGCTTGTCCATGGAGAACAAGTCCAGCAAACCCAGCATGCGCTCCAAACTGTTACCGGCCGTTTCACCCATGGCGTGCCCCGCAACCCCAGCGATCAAATGACAACGGCATCGATGTCATATGTGAACAACCACTCGTAACGCTCCTTCACCCGCTCTTCGCTCCATTCGCGCGCCACATATTCTGCTGCCCCTTGGGCATGGGCCAAGGCCGGGTTGTGAAACCGCTGGGTGTTTGCGGCCGAGCCCTCGACCACGCGTGCGGTGCGATCTTTGCGCACCGCTTCGTATCGCGCAAAAGCTTGCGCCGGCTCGGTGGGACACAGCGCCAAGGCGCGTGCCAGCATGTATCCGTCCTCGATGGCCATGGCCGCGCCTTGGGCCAAAAACGGCAAGGTGGGGTGACACGCATCGCCAAGCAGCGTGACGGGTCCGCGGCTCCACGTCTCCATCGGCGCGCGCACCTTGAGCACCCATTTATAGGGCGCCTCAAT
>CANNNH010000048.1 GCA_947505915.1 Comamonadaceae bacterium | reverse complement strand
TTGGTGGCTGGCGCTGTGGCTGGCTCTGGTGACGCATCCGCTACTCGACGCGATGACCGTTTACGGCACACAGTTGGCACTGCCGTTTTCCAACTACCCGTTTGGCGTGGGCAGTATCTTCATCATTGACCCCTTGTACACCCTGCCGCTGTTGGTTGGCGTGATCTGGGCGCTGGTATCGGGCAGTGGGCCGCGAGGTCAGGTGGTCAACGCCGTCGGGCTGCTGGTCAGCACTGGCTATCTGGTCTGGAGTTTTGCCGCCCAGCAACAAGTGGCGCAAATCGCCCGCACCACGCTGGCGCAGCAAGGCATCGTGCTTGAGCACTTGCTGGTCACGCCCACGCCTTTTAACACGGTGCTGTGGCGGGTTGTGGCGGTGGCCGGAGACGACTATCACGAAGGCTTTTATTCGCTAGTGGACGATCAGCCGAAGATTAAATTTGACCGCTTCCCGCGCGGCAATGCGCTGGCCGCCGAGCTGCAGGGCATTGACGGTGTGCAGCGCCTTGTGGCTTTCACCAAGGGCTTTTACAAGCTGGAGCAGCAGGGCAGTCGTTTGTTGATCACCGACCTGCGCATGGGGCAGGAGCCGAATTATTCATTCTCATTTGCCGTAGCCGAGCGGCACAGCACCCCGGCGGCCTTGACCCAGCCCGAGCAAATGCGCATGGCATTTGACATCCGGCGCAGCCTGAACTGGTTGTGGCGACGGGCGCTGGGGGAGCAGCTGCCGCCGCCGCGTTAGCTGCCAGCTCAGGGCACCAAGCCCAACGCGTGCATGTAAGCCGGCTCCAGCATCAAATCGTCCCAAGCCACGGCGGGCTTGGTGGGTAGCAGGGCCAGGCGGCGTTCTTCGCTGGACTCCAGCGGCTCCCACTGGCCTTTGACTTGCGCGCGGGTCATGCCTTCGAGCAGCTCGTCCACGGCCGCGCCGCCGTCCATGCTCTGGTTGCACAGCAGCACCATGTCGCAGCCGGCGTTCAGCGCGGCCACGGCGGCTTCGGTGTAGCTCACCTGCTTGCCGTCAAGCAGGCGTGCGCCGGCCATGCTCAGGTCATCACTGAAGACAGCGCCGCCAAAACCCAACTGGCCGCGCAGGATGAAACCCAGCCATTTTTCTGAAAAACCGGCCGGCCGCGCATCCACCTTGGGGTAGATCACGTGCGCCGGCATGACGCTGGTGAGCGTGGTGTTCAGCCACTCGTAGGGGGCTGCGTCGTCGGCCAATATGGCTTTGAGGCTGCGGCGGTCCACCGGGATGTCAGTGTGCGAGTCGGCCTTGACGAAGCCGTGGCCGGGAAAGTGCTTGCCGCAGTTGGCCATGCCGGCTTGCAAGAGGCCGTGCATCAGGCTTTTGGCCAGCAAAGCGACCAGACGCGTGTCGCGGCTGAAGGCGCGGTCGCCGATGACGCCGCTCTCGCCCCAGTCCAGGTCCAGCACCGGCGTGAAGCTGAAGTCCACACCACAGGCGCGCAGTTCGACGCCCAGCACATAGCCGCAAGCCGTGGCCGCGTTGGTCGCGGCCATGGCACCGGCGCCCTCACCGCTCTGGCCGTCTTTCAACCACATCTGGCCCAGGGCGCGCATAGGCGGCAGGTGCGTAAAGCCGTCGGTCTTGAAGCGCTGCACGCGGCCACCCTCGTGGTCCACGCAAATCAGCAGGTCTTTGCGCACTTTTTTAATCTCGGCGCACAGGGCGCTGAGCTGAGCGCGGTTTTCCCAGTTGCGGGCAAACAAGATCAGCCCGCCGGTCAGCGGATGCTTCAGGCGTTGGCGATCGGTCATGGTCAGCGTGAGGCCGGCGATGTCGATGATGAGGGGGGCGTGCTGGCCGGAGGTGGTGTTCATAAAGATGCTTGATAAAGAAAAAACTAGGAGGCGTTGGCTTGCTCGACCACCACAAAGCTGGCGGCATAGTCGGTCTCGTCGGTCACGCTGACGTGGGCGCTCAAATGCCGGGCTTCGAACCAGGCCTTAAGCTCGCCGTGCAGCACGATGTGCGGCTGGCCGCTCGGGGCTTTAGCGATTTCACAGTGCCGCCAGGTCATGGGCATGCGCATGCCCATGCCGACGGCTTTGCTGAAAGCTTCTTTGGCCGAAAAACGGGTGGCCAGGTAGCGAATGCCGCGCTCAGGCCAGCGCTTGCTGCGCTGCTGCCAGATGGCAAATTCGGCGTCGCTTAATATCTTGAGGGCAAAGCGCTCGCCGTGGCGCTCCAGGCTGGCGCGTATGCGCCGGACATCACAGACGTCGGTGCCGATGCCGTAAATCATGAGGCGTTAAAAGCCGCGTCGATGCAGCGCAGATAGTCTTTGACCGTGGCGGTGTAGCCCAGCTCGAGCGCGTCGGCAATCAGCGCATGGCCGATCGAGACTTCAAGCACGCCGGGCACTTCACGCAGAAATTCGCTGAGGTTGTCGCGGTTCAGGTCATGGCCGGCGTTGACGCCCAGGCCGCACAAGGCCGCAGCTTGGGCCGTCTTTACAAACGCTTGCAGAGCTTCTTTTTTGTGCAGCCCGGGCCAGGCGCGCGCGTAGGTTTCGGTGTAAAGCTCCACACGGTCTGCGCCCAGCGCAGCCACGGCGGCCATGGCTTGCGGCAGCGGATCCATGAACAGGCTCACCCGCACGCCCAGCGCATGGCATTCGTCAATGATGGGGCGAAGCCGGGCTGCGTCGTCCGGGAATGACCAGCCGTGGTCGCTGGTGGACTGGTCAGCGCTGTCGGGCACCAGGGTGGCCTGGTCGGGCTTGAGCTCGCGCACAAAGGCCATCAGGTTGTGAAAGGGGTTGCCCTCGATATTGAATTCGCGGCCCGGCCAGTCGCCCATCATGGCGGCCAGCTCGTGAACATCATGGTGCTTGATGTGCCGCTCGTCCGGGCGTGGGTGTACGGTGATACCGCGGGCGCCGGCCATGAGGCACAGCTGCGCGGCGCGCAACACACTGGGGATACCGAGCTCGCGGGTGTTACGCAGCAAAGCGACCTTGTTCACATTGACCGACAAAGCGGTTCGACCGCCCGCCAGTGCGGAGTTCGGAGGGATGTTTTTAGAAGTAGCCATAAGTCAGGTTGAAACCGGGCAAAAAACAGCGGGCCTTAGAGCGACTGCAGGTCGATCATCATTTGACGGGTCTTGAGCACTTTCACGCCGCAATGGTAGTGCAGCAAGGCGCGCAACTGCGGTTTGAGCTCGGAAATAATGGGAAGGCATGCTTGCACAGTGTCTGAAAAAGTCGCGCCATCGGCCAGCGTTTGTTGCAGGCCCAGCCATTGGGCGCCCGTGAGGCTGGCCCGGTCGTCGTCATGCGCTTCGCGCAGCCCGGCCTCAGGCACCAGCACATAGGCGGTCTCAGGCTCTAGCGGTAGCAAGGTGGCGGTTTGCGCGTCCAACGTGGGCAGCAGGCCGATGTCACGCAGCAGACGCAGCTCAAAAGCGCGCAGCGCCACCGGCAAGGTATCCATATTTTGCTTGGCCAGCAGCTCGACAGAGACAGCGTAGGCATCAAACAGCGCCGGGTGCGGGTCGTCACGCGCCAGCAGGCGCATCAGCAATTCGTTGAGGTAATAGCCTGAGAGCAGCGCGTCCCCCGTGGGCATGACGTGGCCGCCCTGCCACTCGGCGCTTCTGAGGTTGCGGATTTCAGCATCCCCACCAAAAGCCACATGCAGGCGTTGCAGCGGCAGCAGCACCGGGCGAAAGTTGGAGCTGGGTTTTTTGGCACCCCGCGCCACCAGCGCAATGCGCCCCTGACGGCGCGTGAACACCTCCAGGATCAGGCTCGACTCGCTCCAGTCGTAGCGGTGCAGCACATAGGCTGGCTCGTCGGAAAAACGTTTAGCCGCCACCGCTTACAGCAAGCAAAAAGACATGAAGGTTTTCCCGCCGGGCCGCCCCAAGGGAAAACGCGCCCCACTTCCTCGGAACAGGGGCAGCGAACCACACGCAGTGGGGAGCGTGGGGGCTCTATTCATATCCGAAGGTCTTCACCCTGGCGTCGTCGTCGGCCCAGCCCGAGCGCACTTTGACCCAGATCTCGAGAAAAACTTTGCCGCCCGTCAGCGTCTCGAGTTCGTGGCGCGCCTCGGTGCCTATGCGTTTGAGCTTTTCGCCCTTCTCGCCAATGATCATGCCCTTGTGGCCGTCGCGCTCGACCACGATGGTGGCGGCCACGCGGCGCAAATTACCCTCTTCCTCGTACTTGTCGATGATCACAGTCGAGGTGTAGGGCAGCTCGTCGCCGGTCAGGCGAAAGAGTTTTTCGCGGATGATCTCAGCCGCCATGAAGCGGTCGCTGCGGTCGGTCAGCTCGTCGGCGCCGTACATCCAGGGCTGCTCGGGCAGGTATTTTTCGCAGATGCCGAACAGGCGCTCAATGTCTTTGGCGTTGTTGGCCGACATGGGCACGAACTCGGCAAAGTTATGGCGCTCCTGCATCTCGCGCAGCCAGGGCGCGAGGTCGCCGCGACGGTGAATCAGGTCAAATTTGTTGGCCAGCAAGATGGCTGGCGTGCCTGCCGGCAGCAGGGCCAGCACCTTGGCGTCGGCAGTGTTGAACTGGCCGGCTTCGACCACAAAGACGATCAGGTCTACGTCATTCACAGCGCCGACCACGGTGCGGTTGAGCGAGCGGTTCAGGGCGTTGCTGTGGCGGGTCTGAAAACCGGGCGTGTCAACAAATACAAACTGCGTGGGCCCGATGGAGCGCATGCCGGTGATGCGGTGGCGCGTGGTTTGCGCCTTGCGCGAGGTGATGCTGATCTTTTGACCCACCAACGCATTGAGCAAGGTGGACTTGCCGACGTTGGGCTTGCCAACAATGGCGATCAGGCCGCAGCGCTGGCCTTCGGTGGCTGTGGCCGGTGCGTTGCTGGCGCGGCTGGCCATGGCCTGGGCGAGCATGGCGTCCAGCGCTTCAGGCGACTGGACAGGGCTCAGGCCGGGGGCAGTCTGGTCCTGCGGGGAAGCGGCTTTTTTGCCTTGTGTCATGAAAATCCATCAGAGGCTGCCCGTGGACAGCGCAAGTTAAGTGGCTGGCTGCCTAGCTGTCCATCGTCTTGACGAAGGACAGCATGGCCGAGGCCGCAGCTTGCTCACCGGCCCGGCGTGAACCACCGATGCCGCGTTCAGCACGGCCGTATTCGGAGATTTCGCATTCGACATCGAAAGTTTGCTGATGGGCTGCGCCTGAAGTGCCGACAACGCGGTAAATCGGCAAGTTCATTTTGCGGCCCTGCAGCCATTCCTGCAGCTCGGTCTTGGGGTCTTTGCCGATGGCCGGCATTTGCGGTGTGATGTCTACGTCTTTAAACAGCCGGCGCACCAGCGCCGAAGCGCTGTCAAAGCCGGCATCCAGATAGACCGCGCCGATGATGGCTTCGATAGCGTCTGCCAGGATGGAGGGACGCTTTTGACCACCGGATTTAACTTCGCCCTCACCCAGGCGCATCAGCAGAGGAAGGCCCAGCGTCAGGGCCAGCTGGTGCAGCGTCTCTTGTTTAACAAGGTTGGCGCGCACGCGGGACAAGTCGCCCTCGGGCAGTTCAGCCAGTCGCTCGTACAAAAGGCCGGCCACTGCCAGGTTGAGCACGGAGTCGCCCAGGAATTCAAGCCGCTCGTTGTGGTCGACTGAAAAACTGCGGTGCGTCAGCGCCTGCTGCAGCAGCTTGGGTTGGGCAAATTCGTGGGCCAGCCTTTGTTGCAGCGCCAACAGCGGTCCGCCCAGGGACGGCTGAGGTGCAGAAAGTGCAGTTGGGCGACTCATGACTTGGGTAAGGGGCGGCGGCTTAGCGGCAGCGCTTAGTCAAAACCGCCTATGCGCTTGAGGTTGCCAAAGTTCATCCAGACAAAAAAGGCTTTGCCGACGATGTTTTTTTCCGGCACAAAACCCCAGTAGCGCGAATCCATGGAGTTGTCGCGGTTGTCACCCATCATGAAATAGTGCCCCGGCGGCACTTTGCAGACCACGCCTTCACTGCTGTAGCGGCAGTTTTCACGAAACGGGAAGTCTTCGGTGGCCTGCACAAAGGACGGGCGATCGTCTTCATTGAGGATGCGGTATTTGCGTTGGCCGTCGGCGGCCACTTCCTGGAACTGCTTGGTGTAGCGCAGCGCGTCCTCGTCAAAGAACTCAGGCAGGGCGGCTGTGTCCAGCGGCTTGCCGTTGACCGTGATTTTTTTGTTCAGGTAAGCCACTTCGTCACCGGGCAGGCCGACCACACGCTTGATGTAGTCCAGGCTGGGCTTGGGCGGGTAGCGAAACACCATGACGTCACCGCGCTCGGGGCTGTGGTTGTCAAAGATTTTGAGGTTGGAGACCGGCAGACGCACGCCGTAGTGGAATTTATTGACCAGGATCAGGTCGTTGATCATGAGGGTCGGGATCATCGAGCCGGAGGGGATTTTGAAGGGCTCAAATAAAAAGGAGCGCAGCACAAACACCACCACAATGACCGGGAACAAGCCGGCAGTCCAGTCCAGCCACCAGGGCTGCATCAAGAGCCGGTTGCGGGCCTGGTCCAGATCGACTTCATCGGTGCGCAGACCCTGGCTGCTGAGTTCGGAACGACGCTGGGTGACGCTCACTTGGAGCTGCTCAGCCGCTTGCCTGCGCTGGGGTAAAAAGTAAAGGCGCTCAGCCAGCCAGTAGACGCCGGTGACCAAGGTCGCCAAAAACAGCAGCAAGGCGAAATTACCCTCCACCATGCCGATGTACCAGGCGCCGCCATAGCCCACAAAAGCTGCCAGCACCAGGGCCGTTATTGAACTCATGACAGCGAGCATTAATCTTCTACCTGCAGTATGGCCAGGAAGGCCTCTTGGGGCACCTCGACAGAGCCGATTTGTTTCATGCGTTTTTTGCCTGCTTTTTGTTTTTCAAGCAGCTTCTTCTTGCGCGAAATGTCGCCGCCGTAGCACTTGGCGATCACGTTTTTGCGCAGGGCCTTGATTGTCTCACGCGCAATCACGTTGGCCCCGATGGCCGCCTGGATGGCAACGTCGAACTGCTGGCGTGAAATGATCTCGCGCATTTTGCTCACGACAGCGCGGCCGCGGTACTGCGACTGGCTGCGGTGAACAATGATGGACAGCGCGTCCACCCGGTCACCGTTGAGCAAAATATCCACCTTCACCACGTCCGAGGCGCGGAACTCCTTGAACTCGTAGTCCATGGAGGCGTAACCGCGTGAGACGGACTTGAGCTTGTCAAAGAAGTCCAGCACGATCTCGCCCAGCGGCATGTCGTAGGTCAGCATGACCTGTTTGCCGTGGTAAGCCATGTTCAGCTGGATACCGCGCTTCTGGTTGGCCAGCGTCATGACGGCGCCCACATAGTCTTGCGGCATATAAAGATGCACGGTGACGATAGGCTCGCGGATTTCCTGGATGCGGCCGGCATCCGGAATCTTGGACGGGTTTTCCACCATCAGCATCTCGCCGCCGGGCATGAGCACTTCATAGACCACGCTGGGCGCGGTGGTGATCAGGTCCTGGTCAAACTCACGCTCCAAGCGCTCCTGCACGATCTCCATGTGCAGGAGCCCCAGAAAGCCGCAGCGAAACCCAAAGCCCAGCGCCTGGCTGACCTCGGGCTCGTAATGCAGGGAAGCGTCATTGAGCTTGAGCTTTTCCAGCGCGTCGCGCAGTGACTCGTACTCGCTGGCCTCCGACGGGTACAAGCCGGCAAACACCTGAGGCTGGATTTCCTTGAAACCGGGCAGCGCCTGGGTAGCGGCAAAGGCCGCGCCGCCGGTGCCCGGCTTGATCATGGTGACGGTGTCGCCCACTTTGGCCGCCTGCAACTCTTTGATGCCGGCAATCACAAAGCCTACTTCACCCGCCTCCAGCGCCTGGCGCGGCTCGGTGTGCGGCGTGAAAACGCCCAG
The DNA here is from genome assembly GCA_947505915.1 of Comamonadaceae bacterium. Next base: position 1,576 of record CANNNH010000048.1, on the reverse strand, counting down.
TTGCTCAGCGTTGTAGAGCGCCTCGGTGGCCATCAGTTTGATGCGGTCGCCCTTGGCCAGACGCCCGTCGACCACGCGCACCAGCATCACCACGCCCACGTAGGCGTCGTACCAGCTGTCAATGATCATGGCGCGCAGCGGCGCGTCCGGGTTTCCCTTGGGCGCCGGGATGCGGGCGACCACGGCTTCGAGAATTTCGTCGATGCCCATGCCGGTCTTGGCGCTGCACGGAATAGCGTCGGTGGCGTCAATGCCAATCACATCTTCGATCTCGAGCTTGGCGTTCTCGGGATCGGCCTGCGGCAAATCCATTTTGTTGAGCACCGGCACAACGGTCACGCCCAGGTCCAGCGCGGTGTAGCAGTTGGCCACCGTCTGCGCTTCCACGCCCTGACTGGCATCCACAACGAGCAGCGCGCCTTCGCAAGCTGAGAGCGAACGGCTGACTTCGTAAGAGAAGTCAACGTGGCCGGGGGTATCGATCAGATTGAGGTTGTAAACCTGGCCGTCAGCAGCCTGGTAACGCAGGGCAGCGGTCTGCGCTTTGATGGTTATCCCACGCTCTTTTTCTAAATCCATGGAGTCCAGGACTTGGGCGCTCATCTCGCGGTCTTGCAAACCTCCGCAGCGCTGGATGATCCGGTCTGCCAGCGTGGACTTTCCGTGATCGATGTGGGCAATGATCGAAAAATTTCTGATGTGATTCATCAAAGCAAACGCCTAAGTACTTGAAATTATTGCGAAGACCAGGGGCCGACTTCGCAACAGACATAAAAAAGGGCGCGTCGGTTTGCGACGCGCCCTGAACCAACAATCTATGGCAACTGCGATAGTTGGAACTTCATTGTAGGCAAAAAGCCGGTGCTGCATAGCCTGAAAAAAGCCCAAACCGTGTCGTTGCAGACCAGCAACATGAAACTTATACACAACTTATTCACAATTCCTTTTGCACAACTCTGAACAACTTGTGGGCGATCTGTGGATCACGCATAAATTGCTTAAAACGTGTGCACAAGCACCACTCAGAAACGATCTATATAGCAAAATAAACCGAAAGCAGCCCCCATTCTATCCAAATTCATTGAAGCACTATTCGCACGATGAATAACTTAAATACAAGTTAGCGCCTACAGACAAAGAAAAAGAACCAGGGAAAATAAAAATAAATTTTTCAAGGGCCTCAAAAAACCCCCGCAGCCCTGAAGCCCACAGGGCTTCAAAGGCTATGGCGCGCTCAGCGGCCGGGGCGAATCAAGGCGTATTGAGCCAGGTCACCGCGGCGGAACAGCACATTGACGGTCTTGGTTTTGTCTATTTTGGCCAGCGACTGCTCAAAATCCTTGACGCTGAGCACCTCGGCATTGGCAATCGCCACGATCACGTCGCCCTCGCGCAAACCGGCGCGGGCGGCAGCGCCTTCTACCGACTCGACGCGCACACCGCCGCGCAGCTTCAATTCTTTCTTTTGTGCGTCATTGAGCTCTGCCACCACCAGCCCAATGACCTGGGCCGGGCCGGCTACAGGGGGCTTGGCTTCGGGGGCAGCGGCACGGCGGGCGGGTTTTTCAGCTTCGAT
>CANNNH010000047.1 GCA_947505915.1 Comamonadaceae bacterium | reverse complement strand
GGCACAGTGGGACAACCTGGCAGGTTCTAATTCCGGAGCCTTTAGCACAGAGGATCTGAAAACTCTCGGTACAAGAAGATGTCTCAACATTTAGAATAATGAACTGGGGCCCAAGTGCTTGATCGGCTTGCTCTTGGGAAATTTAGGCGGTTTGCGATCTAGTATCTTCTAGCCCGCCAAATAGAAACCCTAAGTGATTAATTTACTTAGGGTTTTTCTTTGAGCGATCTTCAAAGTGACATCAAAAGATCATCTGCAAAAGCGCTGAGGGTTAGTTGGGTTGCTTTGACAACCATTTGATCCAGAAGGGCCGCTGAGAAAAGTATCACCAAGCTGAGCCGCTAAAAAACTGAGGAATTTACGTGGGGTTCAAGACTTCAGGAATATCACGCGCGCCGTGCAATATGCGAATGATGCTGACCTGCTCTGTATTGGACTCAAAAAAGATCACGTAGTTGCCATGCGCGCAAGAGCGTAATTCATCAGATAGCTCGGGCCGCCACCGATAGCCCGCAGGGTTGAGACAAATCTTTTCGCAATGCGCACGCAGCTCAGCAATGAAAGTTCCGGCCCGAACCGGATTGTCTTTTGCAATTTAATCGCCGATCTCCTCAAGATCGACCGCTGCCAAAGGCGTGATCAGCAACTGCATTAGCGAGATTGGCGAGTCGCTTGCTGTGCGTATTTGGCTTGTAACCGATCAAACACGGGCTCCGCAGGAAGTGCTGCGCCGCTGGCCTTGCCTGCAGCGATATCATTTTTTAGCGCTTGGAGTTGGATAGCCTGCTGGCGCTCGGTGTCCTCGAGCAAGCGCAGACCAGCACGGACCACTTCGCTGACGTTGTTGTAGCGGCCGCTTTCGACTTGGTCGCGGATGAAGGTCTCGAAATGGGGGCTCAGGGCAACGCTGGTGGGTATGATGATTTCCTAACAGTTAATAACTATTATTATTTATCAGCTATCAGGCTATGTCAAGAATGGCTGGATACCCACAGCCCTTTCTACCTTTTATGTCGAATGAGAAAGCGGATCGCGACTTGGGCGAGGATGGCACCAGTGATGGACACCAAGTGCTTGATCGGCGTCCCCATTACAAACTTAGGCGGCCGGTGTCAGCGGGCCAAAGCGTCTGCCACGCCGGCGGCATCAACCAGAACGGCTTGTTCACTGTAAAAGTCTGGCAGCCATGCCTTGAATCTGGCCAGGCGCGGTTGGTCGTACTCGACGATGTAAGGCGCTGTCGGGTTGCGCACAAAGTAGTTCTGATGTTCGGCTTCGGCGGCATAAAAGGCCGTGAAGGGGCTGACTTGGGTGACGATCTTGCCGGGCAGAACCCCGGCGGCATTCAGTTGTGTGATGTAGCGCTCAAGCTGCTGCTGTTGCGCGGCGCCTTTGTAAAAAGCTGCCGAGCGGTACTGCGGGCCCACATCGGGATGCTGGCGGTCCAGCTGGGTCGGGTCATGGGCGACAGAAAAAAAGATTTGCAGCAGTTGGGCGTAGCTGATTTGCCGGGGGTCAAAGCGAATGCTGACAACCTCGGCATGGCGGGTGATACCGCTGCTGACCATCTGGTAATTGGCCTGCCCGGCTTCGCCGCCGGCATAGCCTGCCACCGCCTGCAGCACCCCCCGGGTGTGCTGAAAAACGGCCTGAACACCCCAAAAGCAGCCGCCGGCAAAAACGGCGGTCTCCGTTTGAAGCGTATCGGGCGGCAGGCCGGCAAGCACCTCGGCGTCAGGGGGCGGCAGCGGGCCTTTCAGGGCTGTGCCCGAGCCGGCCCGCAGGTGCAGCACCATGACGGTGGCCACAGCGGCCGCCAGCAGCAGAGCACCTGCCTCGAACAACAGATTGGACTTGCGTTCGGTATCGGGCAGGGGCTTTGTCATGGGGTGCTTACGCTTAACGAATCGTTAGCGCCTGAGTCAGGCTGTAGGTGACAGCGTGCCAAATTAAGTGTCGCCCCAAACCTCGTTAGCGGTTTCAATCACCAGGCGTAATTTGTTCTTTTGGTCTTCCACCGCAATGTTGTTACCGTGCACGGTGGAGCTGAAGCCGCACTGCGGCGAGAGTGCCAGCTGCTCCATCGGTACGTATTTGGCGGCCTCGTCAATGCGGCGCTTGAGCGTGTCTTTCGACTCCATCTGACCGAACTTGGTGGTCACCAGGCCCAGCACCATGGTTTTGCCCTTGGGTAGAAAGCGCAATGGACGGAAGTCGCCGCTGCGGTCATCGTCGTACTCTAAAAAGTAGGCGTCGATATTCATTTCAGACAGCAGCGCTTCGGCTACGGGCTCGTAGTTGCCCGCGGCTGCATGTGTGCTTTTGAAGTTGCCACGGCACAGGTGCATGGCTATCGTCATGCCTGCGGGCTTTTGCGCAACAACCAAATTGATGAAGTTGGCGTAACGGTGGGCCAGTTCATTGGGATCGTCACCACGGCCAAGTGCCGCTGCACGCATTTTGTCGTCGCACAAATACGCAAGGTTGGTGTCGTCCATTTGCACGTAGTTGCAACCTGCGGCGCTCAAGCTTCGCAGCTCGTCGCCATATGCTTTGGCAACGTCTTCGTAGAACGCTGGCTCCAGCTCGGGGTAGGCTGTGCGGCTGATGCCTGCACGCCCGCCGCGAAAGTGCAGCATGGTGGGCGAGGGAATGGTGACTTTGGGCGTATGACCCGCACTGACTTGCGATTGAAGGTATTTGAAGTCGGCCAATTGAATCTGCTTGGCATGTGTGACTTTGTCCACGACGTGAATCGCTGGCGGCGCTAAATGCTCGACGCCATCCGCACCCACGGTGAGCGTGACTTCACCCACTTTGACACCGCCCAGTTGCTCGAGAAAATCGAGATGGAAATAGGTGCGGCGGAATTCGCCATCCGTAATAGATTTGAGCCCTACGCTTTGCTGAAACTGCACGATCTCAGTGATGGCTTTATCTTCAACGGCACGCAGCTGCTCAGGCGTGATTTTTCCTGAAGCCTTATCGGCTCTGGCCTCCAGGAGGTAAGCAGGGCGCAGAAAGCTGCCAACGTGGTCGTAACGTGCGGGAAGTTTTGCCATTGCAATGAGGCTCCAAAATAAAAAAACGGATAAGAAATTCAGGCGTAAAGTGGCAAGTATGGCACGGGATCTGGGCTTTTTAAGGTGCTTTGACTGTGCTGATTGAGGGACTCATTTTGAATCGGGGCCCAATGACAGAGCAGGTTTGCGGCCCGACTTTTGAGCCCTAGGGTTTGAATGCATGAGAAAGAAGCTCAGATGGGCAATCAACTGCCACAACCAGGCGTGATGGTCTTTCCGTTTCAAGGCCCTTGAGCGATGCATCATGAATCATGGCGAACAGAGCCACTAAGGAAAACCCTTGGGACAGGCGGGTGCAGCTTGCGGCATATTCATACTTTTTAAAGAAAATCGCCATGAACCTGAAAACCACGCTTCTCTTTACCGCTTTATTGGCTGCTGCTATCCCGATGGCTGCCCAAGCCAAGCCTTTCAAATGGTCCAGCGCCAGCGACATTCCTACGCTGGACATTCATTCTCAGAACAATGCGCTGGGCAATGGCGTTCATGCTGCCATTTATGAATCGCTGGTTTACTACAACAGCCAGACCTTCAAGTTAGAGCCTTTGCTGGCAACGTCCTGGCGCGAGGTGTCCGGCACGCAATGGCGCTTTAACTTGCGCTCAGGTGTGAAGTTCAGCGATGGCTCTACGCTGACGGCTGACGACGTGGTGTTTTCACTGAACCGCGCCATGACAAAGACCTCCAATTACGCGGTCTACACCCAGGGTATCGACAAGGTTGTCAAAGTCAACGACAGCACGGTTGACATCATGATGAAAGGCCCCAACCCCGTTTTGCTCAACCAGCTGACTGAGCTTCGCATCATGAGCCGGGCCTGGGCAGACAAAAACAAGTCGCTGGAACCCAAGGACATCAGAACCAAAGACGAAAGCTTTGCCCACCGCAACGCCATGGGCAGCGGACCTTTCATGGTCAAAGAGTGGCAGCCCGACCAGAAACTGGTGCTGGTGCGCAACCCCGCCTGGTGGGGTGCAGCCAGTGCACAGACCAATGTCACAGAGATTATTTACACCCCGATCAAGCAGGAAAACACGCGCACCGCGGCCATGCTATCGGGTGAGATTGACTTCATTCTGGACCCCAGCCCGCAAGACCTTGCCAGACTGCGCGCCAGCGCGAACCTGAAGGTTATCGACGGCGTTGAAAACCGCACCATCTTTTTGGGCATGGACCAGTTCCGCGATGAATTGCCAGGCTCCAACGTGAAGGGCAAAAACCCTCTCAAAGACGTGAAGGTGCGCAAGGCGCTCTACCAGGCGATCGATATTGAAGCGATTCACAAAGTGACGATGCGCGGCATGAGCCAGGTCACGGGCGCGCTGGTGGCGCCGCAGGTCGCAGGCTGGACCGAGGCCGTGAACCGCCGCCATCCTTTCAATCTGGCCGAATCCCGCAGGCTGCTGACCGAGGCGGGCTACCCGCAGGGTTTCGAGGTTGACTTCGCCTGCCCCAACAACCGCTACATCAATGACGAGGAAATTTGCCAGGCCGTGACAGCCATGTGGGCCAAGGCGGGCATCAAGGCCAAGCTGCGCACTTTGCCGCTGGTGACTTATTTCCCGATCATTCAGCGCTATGAGGCCAGCATCTACATGCTCGGGTGGGGCGTGCCGACATTTGACGCGCTGTACAGCCTGCAGTCCCTGACCCGCAGCGTTGGCACTGGCGGTGACGGCAACTACAACGTCGGGCGTTACAGCAACACCCGCATGGACTACATCGTCGACCGCATCAAGAGCGAAACCGACCAGCCGGTACGCAAGCGTCTGCTCACCGAGGGTCTGCAACTGCAAAATGACACAGTGGCTCACATACCGCTGCACAACCAGATCATTCCCTGGGCCATGAAAAAGAACATTGATGTGGTTCATCGCGCTGACAACCGGCTGGATTGGCGTCTGATCAAGGTCAACTAAAGCCAGACTTTCTTTGCGCAAACCCCGCCCACTGGGCGGGGTTTGCATTGGCTCACAGCTGATCTTGTCCAAGTACCACTGATGTTCGTTTTCATTCTCCGCCGCCTGATCCAAGCCCTTGTCGTGATGGTCTGCGTGGCGCTCATTGCCTTCATGCTGTTTCAGTATGTGGGTGACCCGGTGGTGACTCTGCTCGGCCAAGACGCCTCGCCTGCGCAAATTGCACAGCTGCGGGCCGACCTGGGGCTGGACCAGCCTTTCTTTGTGCAGTTCTGGTACTTTTTGCTCAACGCTGTTCAGGGTGAGTTCGGCCTGAGCCTGCGCCAGGGTGTCAAAGTCTCCGGGCTGCTGGCAGAGCGCTTTCCGGCCACGCTGGAGCTTGCGCTGGTGGCTGCCGTCATGGCTTTGTCGATTGGCATTCCGATGGGTGTGTATGCCGCGCTCAAACGGGGCACTTTCACCAGCCAGATCTTCATGATGGTGTCATTGCTGGGCGTGTCGTTGCCGACCTTTTTGATCGGCATTTTGCTGATACTGGTCTTTGCGGTCTTGCTGGGCTGGTTTCCGAGCTTTGGGCGCGGCGAGGTGACCCAGCTGGGTTTTTGGAGCACCGGATTGTTGACGACCAAAGGCTGGCACCACATCACTTTGCCCGCCATCACGCTGGCGGTGTTCCAGCTGACCCTGATCATGCGCCTGGTGCGCGCCGAGATGCTGGAAGTGCTGCGCACCGACTACATCAAGTTCGCCCGCGCCCGCGGTCTGAGCAGCAACGTCATTCACTTTGGTCACGCCCTGAAAAACACACTGGTGCCCGTCATCACCATCACGGGCCTGCAACTGGGCTCGCTGATCGCGTTTGCCATCATCACCGAGACGGTGTTCCAGTGGCCCGGCATGGGCCTGCTGTTTATCCAGGCGGTGACCTTTGCCGACATTCCCGTGATGGCAGCCTATCTGTGTCTGATTGCCCTGATTTTTGTGGTGATCAACCTGGTGGTGGACCTGCTTTATTTTGTTGTCGATCCGCGCCTGCGCGTCGATCACTCCTGAGGTATCGCATGCGCAATTGGCTGGCCCGAATGGGCGACACAGACATAGGCTACAGCTTTCGCCACTCCCCCGTGGCGATGACTGCGGCGCTTGTGGCCTTTACCTGTCTTTTTTGCGCCTTGTTCGCCAACGTGGTGGCGCCGCACAACCCTTTTGATCTGGCCACCTTGGAGCTGTCAGACGCGCGGCTGCCGCCGGTGTGGCAAGAAGGCGGCAAGACAAGCTATTTGCTTGGAACCGATGACCAGGGGCGGGATATTTTGTCCGCGCTGATGTTTGGCGCGCGCATCTCGCTGCTGGTGGGTCTGGCTTCAGTTGTGCTGTCGGTGGCGCTGGGCGTGGGCCTGGGTTTGGTTGCGGGCTTTTTCGGTGGTGCCCTGGATGCCTTCATCATGCGTTTGTGCGATGTGATGCTTTCCTTCCCCGCGATTCTGGTCGCCTTGCTGATCGCTGGTGTGGGGCGGGCCATGTTTCCAAATGCCGATGAATCGCTGGCCTTTGGCGTGTTGATCATTTCTATTTCTCTGACTGGCTGGGTGCAGTATGCGCGCACGGTGCGCGGCTCCACCATGGTTGAGCGGGGCAAGGAATATGTACAGGCGGCCCGGGTGACCGGGGTGGCACCTGTGCGCATCATGGCGCGACATGTGCTGCCCAACGTGTTGGGGCCGGTGCTGGTGCTGGCAACCATTCAGGTGGCCACGGCCATCCTCACAGAAGCCACCCTGTCCTTTCTGGGCGTGGGCTCGCCGCCAACGGCGCCGTCTCTGGGGACCTTGATCCGCGTTGGCAACGACTACCTTTTTTCGGGTGAGTGGTGGATCACAGTTTTCCCGGGCGCCATGCTGGTGGTGATTGCCCTGAGTGTTAATTTGCTGGGCGACTGGTTGCGCGATGCGCTCAACCCGCGTCTGCGCTAGTGGAGCCCCAAGACGGTATGAACAACAGCCTGCTACAGGTAAAAAATCTGGTTGTCGAGTTTCCCGGCCGGTACGGCACGCTCCGGGCGCTGGACGGCATTTCCTTTGACATCGCACCGGGTGAAATTCTGGGCGTAGTGGGTGAATCGGGCGCCGGTAAGTCGCTGACCGGCGCGTCCATCATCGGATTGCTGGAACCCCCCGGGCGCATCGTCAGCGGAGAAATTTTGCTGGAAGGCCAGCGCATCGATAACTTGTCGTCTGATCAAATGCGGCCCATCCGCGGGCGCAAGATCGGGGCGATTTTTCAGGACCCGCTGACTTCGCTGAATCCGCTTTACAGTGTTGGCCGGCAGCTCACTGAAACCATTCTGGCGCATTTGCCGATGTCTGCCGCGCAGGCCAGGCGGCGCGCCATTGATTTGCTGCAGGACACCGGCATACCTGCCGCAGAAGAGCGCATTGACCACTTCCCGCACCAGTTCAGCGGCGGCATGCGTCAGCGGGTGGTGATTGCGCTGGCCTTGGCGGCAGAACCCCGCTTGATCGTGGCCGACGAACCGACCACCGCTCTGGACGTGTCCATCCAGGCGCAGATCATCAGCTTGCTCAAAAAACTGTGCCGCGAGCGCGGCGCTGCGGTGATGCTGATCACCCATGACATGGGCGTGATTGCCGAGACCTGTGACCGCGTCGCCGTCATGTATGCCGGCCGGGTGGCCGAGATAGGCAAGGTGCACGATGTCATCAACCATTCGGCGCACCCCTATACCGCCGGGCTGATGGCGGCCATACCCGATATCACCCAGGACCGCGAAAACCTCTTTCAAATTGATGGCACGATGCCGCGGCTGAACGCCATTCCGGCGGGCTGTGCATTCAACCCGCGCTGCAAGCGCAGCATTGAAAAATGCCGGCAGCAACGCCCCGAACTGATGGACGCCGGCACCAGCCAGGCGGCCTGCTGGCTGCACGAAGATCAGGTATGACGGCATCGCAAGCACTGATTCAGGTCAGCAACATCGCCAAGAGCTTTGACGTCTCGGCGCCCTGGCTCAACCGCGTGATAGAGCGCAAGCCGCGCCTGCTGCTGCACGCGGTTGACGGCGTCAGCTTTGAGATTGAAAAAGGCAAAACCCTGGCCCTGGTGGGCGAGTCGGGTTGCGGCAAAAGCACGGTGGCGCGCTTGCTGGTCGGTTTGTATTCACCCAGCCGTGGTGAAGTGAAGTTCGACGGGCAGGATGTTCACAAGGTGCTTGAGACGCCGCCCGGACGCACGCTTCGCCGCCGCATCCAGATGATCTTTCAAGACCCCTACGCCAGCCTGAACCCGCGCTGGACCGTCGAGAGCATTGTGGGCGAGCCGCTTTATGAGCATGGTCTGATCACTGAGCGGGTGGCCTTGCGCAGCCGGGTCGACGAGTTGCTGGAGTCGGTCGGCCTGAGTGCGCTGGACCGGCTCAAGTACCCGCACCAGTTCTCCGGGGGTCAGCGTCAGCGTATTTCGATTGCGCGCGCGCTGGCCAGCAAGCCGGAGTTTCTGGTGTGCGATGAGCCTACCTCCGCGCTGGATGTTTCGGTGCAGGCGCAGGTGCTCAACATCATGAAGGACCTGCAACGCCAGCGCGGCCTGACCTACCTGTTCATTTCGCACAATCTGGCGGTGGTTCGGCATGTCAGCGACCATGTGGGCGTGATGTACCTGGGCCGTCTGGTGGAGCTGGCCGACAAGCAAACCCTGTTTGCACAACCCCGCCATCCATACACCCAGATGCTGCTGGACGCGATTCCCAAAATGCACGAAACCGGGCGTGCCCGCACACCGGTGCAGGGCGAAGTGCCCAACCCGCTGAACCCGCCCAGCGGTTGTACCTTTCATCCGCGTTGCCCGCACGCCAATGAGCGTTGCCGCGCCGAGCGACCGGCGCTGCAATGGCTGGGTGGCGTGCGCATTGCCTGCCATGCCGTGGAAGAGGGTCGAATTTAAAGCCCTGCAAAGTGGCGCTCATTGAGCTTGCCGATACCATCGCGTCTTATGACAGTCCCAACTATTCGAGCACTCTTTGTCCTGCTCTTTTGCAGCGTCGCTTGTCTTGGCACTTTGGCTCAGGACAAGTCCTCGGTCATCAATTCCGAAAAACACGCTTTTCGTGTGACAAGCTTGTTGACGGGTCTGGAGAACCCATGGGCCATGGCTTTTTTGCCGGACGGGCGGATGCTGATCACCGAACGGGCCGGACGTTTGCGCCTGGTGGGGTCGGATTTCAAATTGGACCCCAAGCCGATTGAAGGTTTGCCGGACGTCGTGGCGCAAGGCCAGGGTGGCTTGTTTGATGTGGTTTTGCATCCGCAGTACGCACAAAATGGCTGGGTTTATTGGGCTTACAACGCGCCAGGACCTGGCGGCTGGGGCACGGCCTTGGCGCGCGGCAAGTTGCAAGGCCACCGCATGACCGATGTGCGGGTGCTGTTCAGCATGCAGCCCAAAACGCGCTCAAGTCATCATTT
>CANNNH010000046.1 GCA_947505915.1 Comamonadaceae bacterium | reverse complement strand
TGGCGTAACTCACGTCGCCAGACAACGCAGCCGTTGCGGCACGCGGCGCGGGCTTGAGCCAGACGATGGTGCCCAGAATCACCGCCACACCCACCAGCGCGTAAGGCAGCGGGTTGCCGTTGCGCCCGAGCTTGAAGCCGTGGCGCAGCACAAAAAACTGGCGAATCGCGGCGCCGGCGAACATCATGAGTATCAGCACCAGCCAGTTTTGCGGATGGCTCCAGGTGAAGCTGTAGTGGTTGCTCAACATGGCAAACAGCACGGGCAGCGTGAAGTAAGTGTTGTGCACGCTTCGCTGCTTGCCGCGCTGGCCGTGTATCGGGTCTACCGGCCGGCCGGCTTGGATGTCAGCCACCACAGTGCGCTGGCCCGGGATGATCCAGAAGAACACATTGGCGCTCATGGCGGTGGCCATCATGGCGCCGACCAGCAAAAAGGCCGCGCGCCCGGCAAACCAATGGCAAGCCAGCCAGGAGGCCACGCACACCAGCACCAGCACGCCGGCGCCCACCAGCGCTTCGCCGTTCTTGCGTTGACCGAAGACGCGGCAGATACCGTCGTACAGCAGCCAAAACACCACCAGGAAAGACAGCGCCGTCAGCACTGCGGCTGTGGGTGTCCAGTCCATCAATGACTTGTCAATCAGGTAAGTGCCGGCCTGCCAGAGGTAAGACACCGTGAACAGCGCCATGCCGGTCAGCCAGGTGCTGTAGGCCTCCCAGTAAAACCAGTGCAGGTGCTTGGGCAGCTCGGGCGGCCTCACCGCGAACTTGACCGGGTGGTAAAAGCCGCCGCCGTGCACCGCCCACAGCTCGCCGCTGACGCCCTGCTTTTTCAGGTCTTCATCGACCGGTGCCGTCAGGCTGGAGTCTAAAAAGACAAAGTAAAACGAGGAGCCGATCCAGGCGATGGCGGTGATGACGTGCACCCAACGCAAGAGCAGGTTGGCCCAGTCGAGAAGATAACTTTCCATGGTCTAGCCTTGGCAATCCGCATGGCCCGGATGCGCATGCATCGCACAGGACATGAAGTTCGGACTGCTCACCACTGCGGGCGCTGTAAGCAGCATGGACCGCGACACAGGAAGTGAACTTCCGGCTCCGCTGCGGTCTAGCCAGGCCAGTGTAGCTAAATTGAAGCCCCCTGGACTCTAAGGCGACCAGCGCTTTGCCAAAAGCGGCTGCCCGTGTACCATGCTTTTCAGAATTTTTCCAAGTCAGCGACCTTGAGAAGGAAACACCACATGACGCTAGACCGCCGCTCATTCCTCACCGCCGCCACAGGCGCTCTGGTGGCAGATTCGCTGCTGGCGCAGCCTGCGCACCACGCGCATCCTGCGCTGCCGGTGGCTCCTTCTGCTACCGAGCCCTATGCGCGCCTGCAAGGCGGGCAAGTGCATCACCTGACGGCCGATCAGACGGCGCAGCGCTCTGTCAAAAGCAGCGCAGCCGCCGGCGCACCGGGGCGCTGGGTCACGCGGGCCGCGCTGCCCATACCGCGCAGCGAAATGGCCTGGGCTGCCGAATGGGCCGGGCGTCTGCACATCATTGGCGGCTATGGCGAAGGCCGGGTAGACCGCGGCTACCACCATGTGTATGAGCCCAAAACAGACACCTGGCTTCTGGCAGCGGCGCTGCCGCGCGGGGCCAACCATGTGGCAGTGGTGGCAGACCGCGGCCGCATTTACGCCTTTGGCGGCTTCATCGAGCAAAACCGCAACCCTGATAACCACGCCTATGTTTATGAGGTGGGCGCAGACAAGTGGCAAAGCATTGCGCCCTTGCCGCGCCCGCGCGGTGCGGCGGCAGCCGTTGTACTGAACGACAAGATTCACCTGATCGGCGGGGCTTCTTCCCCTGTCGATGAACGGGCCAGCGTTGGCTGGCACGAAGTCTATGACCCGAAAACCGACGCATGGAGCCGGCGCAAAGCACTGCCGGGTGCGCGAGACCACGTTGGCTGCATCACGCACCAGGGGCGCATTCATGTCATAGGCGGGCGCTTCAACACCTTTGAATACAACACCGATTTGCACCAGGTCTACTTGCCGGAGCGAGACACCTGGGAACTGCGGGCACCGCTGCCCACGGCCCGCTCAGGTCACGGCCTGGTGATTTACCGCGACCGCTTGTTTGCCATGGGCGGCGAAGGCGGCATCATCAACCGGCCCGGACAGCAAACCGTGTTCGGGCAAATGGAGAGCTATGACGCCGCCAGCGACAGCTGGCAAGCGCATGCGCCCATGCCAACGCCCAGACATGCTGTCGGGGCAGTCACCATTGGCGACTGGATTTATGTCGCCGGTGGCGGCGCGGTGTTGGGCGGCAGCGTTCAATCGGCCATCCACGAGGCCTTCACGCTCAGTGCTTGACGATCAGCGTCATAGATCAGCTTGAAAACTGCAGTTCTGCGAGCGGCAATGTCCTTTGCGCCACCCGCTCGAACTCCGAAGGCCGCGGCAATATGCGCTGCAGCATGGCCTGAACTTTTTTCAGGCGCGGGTCTTCGGCGTGGGCATCGTCGGTGGTGTCGTTGATGCAAAAGAAATCCAGCGCGCCAAAATCCAATCCCAGTTGCTCAAGCTCCACACTGTGACCGCGTGCCCCGGTCGATATATAACTGTGCTCATAGTCCTTGACACGCGCCATGTCGTGCGCCAAGGCCCAGCGCAGCACAAAGTCAGACACGATGGTTGGCTTGTCCCAGCGCCTGAATACTGTGGAGCGAACGCCTTCAAACAACTCAGGCGCTTCGTGCTCCAGCTCAAACAGAACCGACTTGAGCATGGGCCGCGGCGAATGCGCGAAAGTGCGTGCGACTTTTTCGTAGAGCGGCGCCATAGACCGATACTCGCCGGACATGGACCTGGCCGCCTTATGGCTTAGCCACTGATGCGACAGCCGGCTGGCGTTCTCTAGGGAAGTGGCGTCTTCGCGCAGTGTTTCGCCCAGCACTTCAGGCTCGTCAGACCAGGCTACATAAAAGCCACCGGGCCAGAACCAGTCGTCCACATTCACAGGCGCGCCAAAAAAAACATCGTCGTTCAAATAAAAGTAGCGCTCAGACAAGCCGGGAATGCGGTGAATGTAAGACTCGATGTTGCCCGAATCAAAAGTCGGCAAGGCCTGCGCAGGAATCAGTTCCAGGTGGTCCACCACGGTCAGCCGCTCAGAGCGCTGCAGCCACGCCGGCGCCTGGCCGTCGGTAACGATATAGATATGGCCGTGCTCCGGAAAGAAGCGCTCCAGCGCGCGCAGGCTGTAACGCAACTCGTCGTTGTCGCGAAAGCGGCCTTCTACATTGCCAAAGGGCGCAATTGCCACGCTGCAGGGGTCGCTGAGGTTTTGCAAAGCCTGGCGCCGCTTGGCCCGCCAGCGCGCGTCCTGACCGTCTACCCAGAGGTAAACAATGTCGATGGGGGCGTCAGGAGGTGTCTGCATCAGTCGGGCGGGTCAGGCCGCAGATTATCGGCCTAACGCCCGCCTGATGCGCCGCGGCAGCCTTATCGGGAATGCGCCCCTGCGCCATGCGCCGGTGGATGTGCAGCATGAGCGCCACCTTCCACCTTGACGATTCCGTCAAACAAGGACAATTGCCGGCGCTGGTCAGCCGTCAATTTCTTTTCTGCCGCCGCCACTTTCGCAGCCAGCCGGCCGGCGGCCGCCTGAGACATGCCGGTCATGCTCAGTGCGCTGGCCTGCAGGAGACCATCGCCGCCGCACAGCTGAATGGTCCACTGCGCTTTTTCTTTTTTCAGCAAAGCCCGGCCGCCGCGCCCGTGCTGAATCCAGCCGGCCACGGCATAGTCGCCCTCGACAGAAACAGGCGCAACCTGGAGCGGCGCATCCGGCTTTTCAAACTGCTTTTTCAAGACATGTGCAATTGCTTTGTCTTCAGTCACGGCTGCATGTGTGGCCGCTTCTTTGGCCGGTGCAGCTGCCTGCACAAACCCGCTAGCGCTGGTCCACGCAAGTACTGCAGCCAGCAGCAGAGATGGAAATGGAAGTTTTTTCATGGGGCAGGTCTTTCTCAGAAGCTGGCCATCAAGCCGATGCGCACATTGCGCCCGGGCATGGGATAGCCTGCGTTGTATTGGTAGCTGGCATCAAAGATGTTGTTGATGGCGGCAAACACTTCGCCTTGTTTTCCCAGGCTTGCCATCGGACGGGCAATGCGGGCATTGGCCACGGTGAACGCACCAACGGCCTGCGGGTTGTTGTCGCCCAAACCCCGGTCTTGCCGCTGCGAAAACATGCCGGCTTGATGCTGCGCATCCAGATTGAGGCGATAAGCCTGAACCCGGCCGGCCACGCCGACAGACACGGCCGTTTGGGGCGCATAAGGCAAATTGCTGATCGAAGGGTCCAGCAAAGTCACGCCCCCGAACACAGACCATCGGGCGTTCACCTGGTGCTTCAAAGACAACTCTGCGCCCCTGATGCGGTAGTCAGGATAAGTATTGGCCCAGACACCCGAAGCCGACGTGTTGTACCCGCTCCATGTGTAGCGTTTGCTGATCAGGTCATCGAACACACTGGCGTCCAAATGCGTGCCGGGGGCCATGTCCCACTTCACGCCCACTTCCTGATGCGTGTTTTCTGTCGGCACCAGGGTGTTCCATCCGCTGCCAGATGCAAACGCAAAAGGCATGGCTTTTGTCAGGCTGTAGGTTTCAGCCCCAGGGTACAGAATACCTTTGGCGTGGTTGGCATAAACGGTTAATTTTTCAGACACCAAAGACACGCCCACGTGCGGGGCAGACCGGGACGCATAAAAGTTGCTGTCATACACACGAACACCGAGCGAAGGCACCATCACCCAGCCGGCTGACACATTCACCTGCTGAGAAAAACCGACATGGGCAGAGGTCAGCTTGAAGGCGGGAATATCAGCCGAACCCTGTGCGCCCATGGATCCGCCCACGTGAGGGCCCTCCACGACACCCCGAACGTTTTCATGGTCAGCACCCGCCGTGACGGCGCCGCCAGCCCAAGGGGTGAAAGCTTCTTTCCAGCGAATACCGCTCATTTTGAAACTGGTCTTAAAAGTTCCCCAGGTAGGGTCATTGCGCAGGTCGTTGTGTCCCTGGTTCTCATAGACCTTGAATTCACCGCGCCAATCACCGTGCACATGGTTGACGGAAACTGCGAGCATGTTGGTCTTTGAATCGTTGCGCGCCACGCCATTTGATTGGGCCCAGGCACCCGCAATCATTGCGCCGCTGGAACTGGTTGGATAGAGGTTGTGACCCGGGTCACCCGCCTCGTTGTTCACGGCCAAAAAGCTGGCACCCACTGACCACGCCTTGTTTAATTGCAAGCCAATGCGTCCGATGGCATTGCTCAGGTTGCCATCCGAATTGGGGCGATCGCCGTTCGAGCTGACATGGCCGGCGGCAAGCATGACATCCAGCCCCTCCTTCTTGCCCAGCAGATGTGCCTGCGCAGTTTGCGTGCCGAATGATCCCAGGGATACGAGGGCTTCAGCACTCAGCCCGTCTTTGCTGGCTTTTTTGGTACTGAGATGGATGGCGCCGAAATTGTTACCGCTAACTTGCGGCTGCGCACCTTTTTGAATGTCAATCGACTGAACACCATTGAGCGGCAGCAGGTCCATCAGCGGATGGCTCCAGATGCCCATGTAGACCGGCAAACCATCGAGATAAGTTTTGATTTCGCTGCCTGGGCGGCTGACACCCATTCCACGGATGTAAACCGTGCCGCCTTCACTTCCGCTGTAAGAGCCCACCTCGTTATAGCGCGAAATCTGCACGCCGGGCGTCATGCGCAGTGCGGCGGCCAAGTCCAGTGCGCCCAAGTCCCGCACTTGTGCATCAGTGACCCGGGTTGTGAAGCCGGAGAAATTGTCCACGTTGTTGGACTCGATGATCGGGCTTGCTGTCACCACGATTTCTTGCAATGTCGGTGTCGATGTTTGCTGTGCAAGCGCACTGGCGCTGAGCAACAAGCTGACCGCCGCAAGCGGGGTGAGTTTGAATTTTTTCATTTTTCTTTGCTTTCTTTAAATCTCTTTCGGGCCCGTCAGTAGACTGCCCGTCTCTGGCTTTTGGGGGAACAGGCAGGCAAGCGCCCGGCGACGGGCGCGCACCGACCTGGCCAGACCCGGCGCGTCAGCGCCCGGCATGCTTGAAAATCAGAGAAAGAGAGAAGGCGGTCCGCGCGCGGGAAGCGGCGGTGCTGAGACAAGCGCAATGTGAGCCGCTGCAATGGATTGCAGCGCATGCGCCAGAGGGGACGGTTTTAAAAATAAAAATTTGTTGGCAGGTCCGGGGCCGGCAGCCGCTGCGCACAAAGGGCAGTCCATGCCGGTTGACACTTTGATGTCCGCGCCGTCCTCACCCGCGATGACCAGTTTCATACCACCGGCAGCTGAACAAACCATCTGTATGTCGGCCGGCTGAACGATGGGCGAAGCGGTGGCAACACCGATGAAAAACGCAAACCAGACCAGCACCAGGCGGGCGGCAGTTCTGGAGTTTCTCAATGCATTCATGGGAAAATTATCTCAGACGAGAAATGCGGGCTACCGGCCTTGCAGCAACTGCGCGGCCACCGCCACCGCAATCACCTCGGGCTCCTTGCCTTCAATGCCGGGCACGCCGATCGGGCAGGTGACGTGGGCGAGTTCTTCGGCGCTGAAGCCACGCGCTTCGAGCCGGTGCCGGAAGGTCGCCCATTTGGTTTGGCTGCCGATCAGGCCGATGTAGGGCAAGTCACCTTGCGTGCGCTGGCGCGCCAGGCACTGGGCCAGCACGTCCAGGTCTTCGGCGTGACTGAAACTCATGATCAGCACGCGCGAGCCCGGCGCCAGACTGGCCACCGCGCCTTGCACCGGCTCGGAGTGTTCGCAGACCACATGGGCGGGCAGCGCGGCAGGAAAGATGCCTTCGCGGCTGTCGATCCAGTGCAGGGCCACCGGCAGGCGGGCCAGCACCTCGGCCAGCGCATGGCCAACGTGGCCGCCGCCAAACAGCGCGACCGGCATGCGCTGCGCGTCCAGCCTCAGGCGCAACGCCGGAATGCTGGCGGCGCTGACACGCTGCAGACTCAGATGCACCACGCCGCCGCAGCATTGGCCCAGCGAGGGGCCCAGCGCCATGCGCATGATTTCGGGGGCTTCATCACCCTGCCCTGCCAGCAGTTCATGCGCCCGTGCCATGGCTTGTTGCTCCAGATGCCCGCCGCCTACGGTGCCAAGGCATGAATCGGCAAAGACCGCCATCCAGGCGCCGGCGTCGCGCGGGGCCGAGCCTTCGGTGCTGTGCACCTGCACCAGTACCGCGGACGCAGCAGCGAGCCTCGCGAAAAAAATTTCCACGAGCGGCGACATGCTGGGGGCTTTCGCGCCGCCGGCAGGGGGCTTAGCCGGCAGCAGGGGTTAGGACGGTCAGGCCGCCCATGTAGGGCTGCAGCGCGGCAGGCACGGCAACGCTGCCGTCTTCGCGCTGGTAGTTCTCGAGCACGGCCACCAGGGTGCGGCCGACCGCCAAGCCCGAGCCGTTGAGCGTGTGGACGAACTCGTTTTTGCCTTGCGCGTTTTTAAAGCGCGCTTGCATGCGGCGTGACTGAAAAGCTTCACAGTTAGAAACCGAGCTGATCTCGCGGTAAGTGTTTTGGGCGGGCAGCCAGACCTCGAGGTCATAGGTTTTGCTAGAACCAAAACCCATGTCACCGGTGCACAGCAGCATGACGCGGTAAGGCAGGCCCAGCGCTTGCAGCACGGCCTCGGCGTGGCCGGTCATTTCTTCCAGCGCTTCGTAGCTTTTGTCGGGGTGCACGATCTGCACCATCTCGACCTTGTCGAACTGGTGCTGGCGGATCATGCCGCGCGTGTCGCGGCCGTAGCTGCCGGCTTCAGAGCGGAAGCAAGGCGTGTGCGCAGTCAGGCGCATGGGGAGGTCCGCTTCGGCGACGATTTCGTCGCGCACCAGGTTGGTTAGCGGCACTTCAGAGGTGGGGATCAGGTAGAGCGCGGCGTTCTCGGCTTCGCCTTCCTGGCCGCCCTTCTTGGCGGCAAACAGGTCTTCTTCAAACTTGGGCAGCTGGCCGGTGCCGCGCAGCGAATCAGCGTTGACGATGTAGGGCACATAGCATTCGGTGTAGCCGTGCTGCTGGGTTTGCAGGTCCAGCATGAACTGCGACAGCGCGCGGTGCATGCGCGCCAGCGGGCCCTTCATGACGGTGAAACGCGAGCCGGTGAGCTTGGTGCCGGCTTCAAAGTCCAGCCCCAGCGGCTCGCCTACATCCACATGGTCTTTGGCGGTAAAGGCCATGGCAGCGGGCACGCCGCCCAAGCCTTGCGCAGGCGTCCATTTGCGCACTTCGACATTGCCGGCTTCACCGGCGCCTTCGGGCACGCTTTCGTGCGGCAAATTGGGAACCGCCAGCAGCAGCGCCTGCAGCTCGGTCTGGATCTGGTCCAGGCGGGTCGCCATGCTTTCAAGCTCAGTCTTGGACGCGCTGACCTGGGCCATCACGGCGCTGGCATCTTCACCCTTGGATTTGAGCTGGCCGATTTGCTTGGACAGGCTGTTGCGCTGGTTTTGCAGCTCTTCGGTGCGCATCTGGCAGGTCTTGCGTTCAGCTTCGAGCGCCTGAAAAGCCTCGACGTTCAAAAACGCCTGCGGGCGCTTGCGGGTGTCCAGGCGGGCGATGGCCGAGGGCAGGTCTTTGCGGAGGAGGTTGATGTCAAGCATGCTGGGATTTTAAGGGCTTGGCCCCCTGCTTCAGTGGCCGGATTCGTGCCGGCGGCTGCCGTCGGCTTCCAGCGTCTGTTCGCTGTTCATGCGCAAGCCCTTGGGCAGCGGGAACTTGATGGTTTCTTCGATACCGTCCATCTTGCGCACAGACACCGCGCCCAGCGCGCGGATACGGTCTATCACCGCCTTGACCAGCACCTCAGGCGCTGATGCACCGGCCGTCAGGCCTACGCGGTTGCGACCCTCGAACCAGCTTTCCTGGAGCTCGCTGGCGTCGTCCACCATGTAGGCTTCGGTGCCCAGCTTGGCAGCGAGCTCGCGCAGGCGGTTGCTGTTGGAGCTGGTCGGGCTGCCGACCACAATGAGTACATCCACCTGCGGGCTCATGACCTTGACGGCGTCCTGGCGGTTTGGGGGGGCGTAGCAAATGTCTTGCTGCTTGGGCTCGCGCACCTGCGGAAAGCGTGCTTTCACCGCCGCGCTGATCTCGGCGGCGTCATCCACGCTCAGCGTGGTCTGCGTGACCACCGCCAGCAGTGTGGTTTGAGAAGGTTGGATGCGCGCCACGTCGGCCACGTCCTCCACCAGGTGAATGCCGCTGTCGAGCTGACCCATGGTGCCCTCGACTTCCGGGTGGCCCTTGTGGCCGATCATGATGAATTCGTAGCCTTCTTTGTGAAGTTTGGCCACTTCGACATGCACTTTAGAGACCAGCGGGCAGGTGGCGTCAAAAATCTGAAAGCCGCGCTGGCGCGCTTCTTCCTGCACCGCAAGGCTCAC
>CANNNH010000045.1 GCA_947505915.1 Comamonadaceae bacterium | reverse complement strand
TGATTGTTGGCGGCATTGTGGTGTCATCGCGCCGCCAGGGCGCCTAGGCTGGCAGCCAGCTCAGTAAGTGCCGGGGTAAGCGCCGCCGTCGGCCAGCACGTTCTGCCCGGTCATGTAGGCCGCATGCGTGCTGCACAAAAAGGCGCAGATCGCGCCAAATTCTTCTGCCGTGCCAAAGCGCTGGGCCGGAATGCTCTTGCGCCGGGCTTCTGCCACGGCGTCAATGCTTTGACCGGTTTTTTGCGCAGCACCCGCCATGGTGCCGCGCAGGCGGTCGGTGTCAAACGCGCCGGGCAACAAAGAGTTGATGGTCACGCCCTGCCCTGCCAGCTTGCTACGCGAGACGCCCGCCACAAAGCCGGTCAGGCCGCTGCGTGCGCCGTTGCTCAAACCCAGAATATCGATAGGCGCTTTGACCGCGCTCGAGGTGATGTTGACGATGCGGCCGAAGCCGCGCGCAGCCATGCCGTCCACCGTGGCCTTGATCAACTCGATCGGCGTGAGCATGTTGGCGTCCACCGCCTTGATCCAGGTGTCACGGTCCCACTGGCGGAAGTCACCGGGCGGCGGGCCGCCGGCGTTGGTGATAACGATGTCAAAGTCCTGGCGCAGCTTGAACACAGCGGCACGGCCTTCGGTGCTGGTGATATCCGCCGCTACGCTCAGTACCTCGGTCGTTGCGGGCCGTAAGGGGTCGGCCATCAATTGAGCGGCAGCAGCCTGCAAGGTCTCGGCGCCGCGCGCCACGATGATCACATGCACACCCTCGCGCACCAGCGCCTGTGCGCAACCAAAGCCCAAGCCTTTACTGGCCCCGCACACCAGCGCCCATTTGCCTTTGATACCCAAGTCCATGTCAATTTCCTTTTGTTTGCGCAGAACGCGTGAACACATAAATACCGGCCAGCACCAGGGCTGTGCCCGCTGCCACCCAGGCCGTGAAGGGCTCGCCCAGAATCAGCACGCCCATGGTGATGGTGGACATGGGGCCGATCATGCCGGTTTGCGCAGTCAGCCCGGGGCCGATGCGCTCGATGGCCATCATCACCATCAACACCGGCGCCACGGTGCAGGCCGCCGCGTTGATAAGCGACAGCCACATCACCTGCGGCGCCACAGCTTCCAGCGACAAGGGCCGCAGCAGCGCGAACTGCAAAATACAGCACAGGCAAGCCACCGTACCGGTCAGACCCACCAGGCGCTGCGAGCCCAGCCGCTTGACCAACTCACCGCTGTAAACCAGGTACAGCGCGTAAGTGACCGCACTCAAAAAAACCAGCAAGGCGCCCCAGGCCGCATCGGCGCCTTGGATTGTCATTTCATGACCAAAAACCAGCACCACTCCGGCGTAACTGATGCCCATGCCCAGGGCCTGTAGGCGACTGGCTCGGCGGCTGTAAATCAACCAACCGAGCAAGAGCACCAGCGTCGGGTTCAGGTACAAGATCAAGCGCTCCAGCGAAGCGCTGACGTACTGCAAACCCAAAAAGTCCAAAAAACTCGACAGGTAGTAGCCCACAAAACCCAAGCCCAGCACACCCAGAGCGTCGCGCAGCGACAGTGCCGGCTTGCCCCGGCTGGCCCACCAGGCCATGAGCGCAAAAACGGGCAACGCAAACAGCATGCGCAGCATGATCAGCGTGACCGGATCCACGCCGTAGCGATAAGCCAGTTTGACAATGATGGCTTTGCCGCTGAAGGCAAAGGCCCCCAGCGCCGCCAGCGTGATGCCAGCTACAAACTGCGGCGACCTGCCCTCAATCACCAGCACCGCCCTGAAGCACAGGGCCAGAGACTTGTCTTTTCATTAAAAACCGACCGCCTGCCCGTCACGGCGCGCGTCGCTGGCCGCCACATAGCCTTCTACCTTGGGGTCGCCCGCGCGCCAGATGAACTGGCCTGCGCCGAAGTCCTGGTAAGAGTCGTTGATGACATCCACACGGTGGCCACGCCGGGCGAGCGCCTGCACGGTGACCGGGTCCATCGCCGACTCAACATTGATCTCCAGCCCGGCATTAAAGCGCCAGCGCGGCGCATCACATGCAGCTTGCGGGTTTTGTTTGTAGTCGAGCATGCGCACCAGCGTCTGCATATGGCCTTGCGGCTGCATGTTGGCACCCATCACGCCGTAGCTCATGACGGGCTGGCCGTCTTTGCTGAGGAATGCCGGAATGATGGTGTGAAACGGCCGCTTGCCCGGCGCCACCTGGTTGATGCCCGGCTGTAAGCTAAAACCATGGCCGCGGTTTTGCAAGCTGACGCCAAACTCAGGCTCCACACAACCCGAGCCAAAGCCCATGTAGTTGCTCTGAATGAAGCTGACCATCATGCCGTCTTCGTCAGCGGTTGTCAGGTAAATGGTGCCGCCCTTGACCGGGTTACCCGCACCAAAGTCCTGCGCTTTTGTCATGTCGATCAGCTTGGCGCGGCTGGCCAGGTAGGCATCGTCCAGCATCTGCTCGGCCGTCACTTCCATGGACGCGGGTTCAGCGACGTATTTGTACACATCGGCAAAAGCCAGTTTCATGGCTTCGATCTGCAAGTGCTGCGAATCCACGCCATCGACCTGCAAGCCAGCCACATCAAATTTATCCAAAATACCCAGCGCAATCAGCGCCGCAATACCCTGCCCGTTGGGCGGAATCTCGTGCAAGGTGTAGCCGCGGTAATCGCGCCCGATCGGCTTGACCCACTCGGGCTGGTAGGCTGCAAAATCTTTGGCTGTGAGACTGCCGCCATGCTGCTTGGAGAATTTTTCTAAAGCGTGAGCAATCTCGCCGCCGTAATAAGCCTGACCCTTGGTCTGCCCGATCAAGCGCAAGGCTTTGGCAGCGGCCTTGAACTGAAACAGCTCGCCGACCTGCGGCGCACGGCCCCAAGGCAAAAACGACTTCGCAAAGCCCGGCAAGCCTTTGAGCTCATCGGTCGCAGCGGCCCATTTTTGCTGCACCACAGTGGCCATCAAGTAACCGCGCTCGGCGATCTCAATGGCCGGCTCCAGCAAGTCAGCAAAGGGCAGCTTGCCAAAGCGCTCGCTCATGCTGACCCAGCTGGCCACCGCACCGGGCACTGTCACCGAGTCCATGCCGCGCTTGGGCGGAGTCAAGGTGTCGTTGCCGTATTTATTCTTGAAATACTCAGGGGTCCAGGCCGCGGGCGCCCGGCCCGAGGCGTTCAGCCCGTGCAGTTCCTTGCCGTCCCACAAAATACAAAAGGCGTCACTTCCCAGCCCGTTGCTGACCGGCTCGACGATGGTCATGGCAGCCGCTGCGGCAATGGCGGCATCTACCGCATTGCCGCCCTTGAGCAGCATGCGCAGGCCGGCTTGCGCGGCCAGCGGGTGCGAGGTGGAGACGACGTTGCGGGCGAAAACCGGCAAGCGGGTGGTGGTGTAAGGATTGTTGAAATTAAAGTTCATACGTCAATTGTGCAATGGATAAAAAAAACGGCGCCCGAAAGCGCCGTTTTGGGTCAGGCGGGGCGTGTCACTCTTCGACAAACGCCTCTTCACGCTTGCTCTTGATGGACGGCAGCAGCACGATCACCAACAACAAAGCGCCGGCAGCCAGCAAACTGGCAGACAGCGGACGCGTCACAAACACACTCCAGTCACCGCGTGACAAAAGCAGCGCGCGGCGCAGATTTTCTTCCATCATGGGGCCCAGAATGAAGCCCAGCAGCAAAGGTGCGGGTTCGCAACCGAGCTTGACGAACAGGTAACCCACCACACCGAAGATGCCGACCATCCACACGTCGAAGGTGTTGTTGTTGGTAGAGAACACACCGATCGCGCAGAACAGCACAATGGCCGGGAATAAGAAACGGTAAGGCACAGTCAGCAGCTTGATCCAGATGCCGATCAGCGGCAGGTTCAAGATGACCAGCATCGCATTGCCGATCCACATGGAGGCGATCAGACCCCAGAACAGCTCGGGGTTGCTGGTCATGACCTGAGGGCCGGGCTGGATGTTGTGGATCGTCATGGCGCCCACCATCAAAGCCATCACGGCGTTGGGCGGAATGCCCAGCGTCAGCAAGGGGATGAAGGAGGTTTGTGAGCCCGCATTGTTGGCCGACTCTGGTGCTGCAACACCGCGGATATTGCCCTGACCAAACGGAATTTCGCCGGGCTTGGTGCCGATTTTCTTTTCCATGGCATAAGCAGCGAAAGCCGCCAGCAAAGCGCCGCCACCGGGCAAAATACCCAGCGCCGAACCCAGGAAAGTTCCACGCAGCACAGCCGGCGCCATCTTCTTGAAATCGTCCTTGGTGGGGAACAAACCAGTCACCTTGGCCGTGAAGACTTCACGGTCGTCTTCAGGCTTGGCCAGGTTGGAGATGATCTCTCCGTAGCCGAAGACGCCCATGGCAATCACCACAAAACCGATGCCGTCGGTGAGCTCTGGAATGTCAAAACTGAAACGCGCCACGCCGGAATTCACGTCGGTGCCGATCAGGCCCAGCAACAAACCCAGCACGATCATGGCAATCGCCTTGAGCAGCGAACCCGAAGCCAGCACCACAGCGCCAATCAGGCCCAGAACCATCAAGGCGAAGTATTCAGCAGGGCCGAATTTAAAAGCCAGCTCAGTCAGCGGGGCCGCAAAGGCCGCCAGAATCAGCGTGCCCACGCAACCTGCGAAGAACGAACCCATACCGGCCGCAGCCAGGGCGGGCCCCGCTCGACCCTTTCGGGCCATCTGGTAGCCGTCAATACAGGTCACCACCGATGACGATTCGCCTGGCAGGTTCACCAAGATGGCAGTGGTCGAGCCACCGTACTGGGCGCCGTAGTAAATACCGGCCAGCATGATGAGTGCCGACACGGGTGGCAGCGCGTACGTAGCCGGCAGCAGCATGGCGATGGTGGCCACAGGGCCGATGCCCGGCAACACACCAATGAGCGTGCCCAGCACGACTCCGATGAAAGCGTAAAGCAGGTTGATGGGCGTGAACGCCACCCCAAAACCCAGCGACAAATTTGCAAGCAATTCCATGTTCTTGTCTCCTTAGCCGGTGATGAAAGTAGGCCAAACCGGGAACTGCAGCTTGAGAACTTTCACAAAAGCCACATAACTGATGACAGCCAAGGAGGTGGCAAGGATGAAGGTGGTTTTCACCTTCCAGCCGCCTTCAGCCATGCTGGCAATGAAGGTCAGGACATAGATGCCAAAAATCATGCCCATGGTCGGCAGCTTGATGGAAGGCAGGCCGCCCAAACAAATACCAAAGATCAGGTTGGCAGCGATGATGAAGAACAGCGGCTTGTAAGCCCACTTGCCGATCTTGTCGCCACCTGCCCGTTCAATGACCAGCGAGTTGAAGGTAATGACGGCGCCCAGAACGGTCATCATCACGCCCAGCAAGAGCGGGAAATAACCAGGCCCCATGCGGGCGCCAGTCCCCAACGAGTAAGCTGTAGCGCCCCAGGCAAAAGCCCCACCGATGCCCATGAACATGAGCCCGGAAACAAAGTCTTTTTGACTTTTGATATTCACGGATGGTCCCCTTAAATTAATAGAACTTTTGGATTGTGCATGTAAATGCGCAGCGCGTTCATGTGGCTTTCACCTATCAAACCAGCGGTTTGAACAACCTGAGCCATTTACATGCGGGTAAACCCCAGCGCGACTCCACCTCCTCGGCACGCTGCTGCAAGATCTCGCGTCCCGGTCGGCTGCCATGGCGCTGCGCTGCCACCACGGC
Organism: Comamonadaceae bacterium; assembly: GCA_947505915.1. The sequence goes on along the minus strand of CANNNH010000045.1, from coordinate 3,979 downwards.
GTTGCCTTCACGGGTGGGCTTGAAAACCCACACCGACTCAGCCCCGAAGACGTCGGCTATTTTGTCCAGCGAACTCTCAAAGCTCGCATCGCGGCCAAACAAGTTGACAGTCATCATGCCCTCGTCCGTCAGCAGCCGGCGGCAGTCGGCATAAAAGGCGGCACTGTCGAGCACAGGCGCGGCTGCCTCGTGGTCATACAGATCCACCTGCAAGGCATCGACGGTGCCCCGATGACCGTCTTTTTTGATCTCGCGCCCGGCGTCGGCCAGCAGCACCTGCAAGCGTCTGTCGTCGGCCGGCAACTTGAACCACAAGCGGCAAGCGGCCACCACCTGAGGGTTGATTTCAATGGCGGTGCTGCGCATGCGCAGTTTTTTGTAACAAAACTTGGTCAGCGCCGCAGAGCCCAAGCCCAGCTGCATGCTGTGCAGGCCCGACACCGCCGCCGGGTCCACAAACAGCAGCCATACCATCATGCGCTGGACATATTCAAGTTGAATATCAAAGGGCGCGTCCATCAACATCGAGCCCTGCACCCATTCCGTGCCCAGGTGCAAAAAACGAATGTCCCTGTAGTCAGAAAAATTGACCTCGGGTAAATCGCCGGCAGCGCCAGAAGCATCCATATTGCGGGCCATCAGATCGTTTCCTGTGTGTTCAAAGCATTGCGCCGGGACAGCCAGGCTGCGCTATTGTGACCGCCCTCAGAGCTGGCTCAAACGCGGCAATGCCGCCAGCGCATTGGCCGTGCAGGCCCGGGCCAGCGCCTCGATGGGCATGCCGCGCAAACCGGCCAGCACCTGGGCAATGCGCGGCAGCTCCCCCGGCTCATTGCGTCCCTGCGCTGCGCCAGCGGCCCGGGCATCCGCGGTCTGATAGAGCCACTGCGGGGGTATGTCGGGTGCATCGGTTTCCAGCACCAGCGCCTGAAGTGGCAGCTCAGTGGCCAGTTGCCTGATCTGCCGCGCCGCCTCAAAACTCATGGCGCCGCCAAAACCGAGCTTCAAGCCCAGGTCGATGAAAGCCTGGGCCTGCTGGGCACTGCCGTTAAAAGCATGGGCAATGCCGTGCCAGCCGCCGGATGGCGCCAGCTCACGCAAATGCTTGAGCAGCCGGTCGGCCGAACGCCGCACATGCAAGATCACCGGGAGCCCATGCCGGCGCGCCAGCAAAAGCTGCGCACGGTAAAACATCTCCTGCTTTTCCCTTAACGGACTCAGCTGCAACTCAGGTACAAAAAAATCCAGCCCGATCTCGCCGACCGCCACCAGCCGCGGATCTTCCAGCCGCAGCGTCAGCTCAGCGGCCAGGGTGGCCAGGTCGGCATCGACTGACTGCGCCACATACAAAGGGTGAATGCCCAGCGCATAGGCATCACCGCCCAGGTGCGCCAGCTCGCGCACCGCCTGAAAGTTGCTCACCGCTACGCCCGGTATCACCAGGCGCCCGACACCCGCCTGACGCGCCCGCGCACGCACGGCCAGCGAGTCGGCATGGAACTCGGCCGCGTCCAGGTGGCAATGGGTGTCTATCCACAAACTCATGAGGAGTGAGCCGCAGGGTGAGTTCGTCGATTGTTCAGCGACGGTACCAATGCAGCGACAGACCCATTGCACTGAGCACCAGCAGCAGGCACAGGCCCGCAAAAAGAGCTGTCACTTCGGTGTCGCGACGCTCAAGGGTGAACTTGGAAGAAAGGTGCTCGTAAATATTCTTCAAGTCCGTCGCATTGGACGCACGAAAAAACTCGGCGCCGGTGATTTTGGCCATGGCCTTGAGTGATTCTTCATCCACCCGGGCGTAAAACGACCAGCCTTCCATCCCCGGTATCACACCTTCAGCCGTACCAAACGCCACTGTATAAACACGCACGCCCCGGCTGGCAGCCAGTTTGGCCGCTTCAAGTGGATCAGGTCCAACGGTGCGACGTCCGTCCGACAGCAACACGATGGCGCCGCCGGTGTATGAACCCACCGGCACAGGGGTGCGTTCAATGGGGGGTGGTTTGGCTGTGCGCTGATCCAGCGACTGCCCGCCGCCGGAGTTGCCGTAACCACGGAAGTCGCGTCCAAACAAAGTCGACTCCAGATCAATGCCGGCGTCAGGCAGCAAGGTGTTAAGCGCCACCAGCAAACCGCTGCCGGTGGCCGTGCCTCTTTGCAGCTGAAATCGGTCAATAGAAGCGATCAAGTCTTCTTTGTTGTCGGTGATTTGTTGCACCAGTTGTGCATTGCCGGCAAACGAAACAATACCCACACGCACATCCGGCGGGAGCTCTTGTAAAAAAGCTTTCACCGCAGCCTGCGATGCCTCAATACGACTGGGCTTGACGTCTTGCGCCAGCATGCTGCGCGATACATCCATGGCCAGCACCAGCGTCAGGTAGTCCGCCGGGAGCACCACTTGGGCGCTTGGGCGCGCAGCACCCATCAAAGCGGCAGCCAATGCAGCGAGCAACAAAGCGGGGGGAATGTGGCGACGAAAGCGCTGGCCTTTTCCCATGGCCGGCAGGATGAGTGAGAGCGATGGGTAAATCACCGCCACTTTGCGCCGGCGACGCAGCATCCACCTGTAGCCGAGCAACAACACAGGCAAGAGCAGCAAGGACCAAAGCGCTTCGGGCCAAAGAAAATGCATGTTCTTCAGGGGACTTCGTGAATGACACGGCCACTGTATCACCGCTGGCTGTGATATGGTTTATGGCATGAAACGCGCCGCGCTTTACAGCAGTCGTCCCGCACATCGGTCCGCTGCCCCCGATTCATTCTCACCGGCTGACGCATCGCCGTCCCCGGTTCCACTGTCCCGTTGGCGCATCTGGCAACGTCACCCTCAGGTGGCGCTTTTTTTTGCCGGCGTGTTGACGGCCACCGCCATTTTCGGGGTGTTGCTGCTCAGCCTGCCCTCGCAGCGCGCACTCACACAAGACGACATCAACGCCGCCGTGCTGCACACACTGAGCACACAAGAATTACCCTCACGCGCCATGCGTGCGGCCCAAACCATCGGCCCATCGGTGGTGCGCGTGCGTGGATTTTCAGACGACCCCAAAGACCCCAAGGGTGAAGAAAAACAAAATGGTGTGGGTTCGGGCGTCGTCATCAGTGAAGAGGGTGTGATCCTCACCAACTTGCATGTGGTCCAGGGTTCCAAAAAACTCATAGTCACATTTGCCGACGGCTTTGAAGCGGAGGCCACCGTGGTGGCCGTGCAACCAGAAAACGATCTGGCCGTCATCAAAGCCGTCAAGATTCCGGACGACTTGCAACCGGCCACTTTAGGCAGCACAGGTAAGCTGATGCCCGGCGACGAAGTGGTGGCGGTGGGCTTTCCCTTTGGCATTGGTCCTTCTGTTTCTGCGGGAGTCATTTCAGGCATGAACCGGGAGTTTCGCAATGAAGGTGCGTCGGTCTTGCGGGGACTGATTCAATTTGACGCCGCGGCCAACCCGGGTAATTCGGGCGGGCCGCTGGTGAATATGTCGGGCGAAGTGATCGGCGTCGTCACGGCCATTCTCAATCCCACCAGCGCACGAACCTTCATCGGCATTGCTTTTGCAGCCACCATCGAGAGCGCCGGCACGGCCTTGGGCGTTCCACCGTTTTAATTTTTTTGAGAAAGCGAGCAGCACATGGATCAGTCTTCGCAAACCTGGAACCGCGCTGGCATCGCACCGGCGTCGCCTGACACGGCCGCCCTGATGGAGCGTGTGCTCTATGAGGTCAAGCGCGTGGTGGTCGGGCAAGACCACTTTCTCGAGCGCATTTTGGTGGCCATTCTGGCGCAAGGCCATTTGCTGATTGAAGGCGTCCCCGGTTTAGCCAAAACACTCACCGTCAACACGCTCGCACAAGCGGTGCACGGCGTTTTCAAACGAGTCCAATTCACGCCCGACCTGTTGCCTGCCGACTTGGTGGGAACGCGCATGTTCAACCAACGTACCAGTGAATTCAGCACCGTGCTGGGGCCGGTGTTTGC
>CANNNH010000044.1 GCA_947505915.1 Comamonadaceae bacterium | reverse complement strand
TTCGGCCAAGTACTTGGTGCCATCAGTCAGCAGGTGCCTGCGGCTGATACGGAAATAGCCAGTTGTTCCAATAAATTGTGTCAGTTGGGTTTCATCAAAGTTTTTCATCTGTAGTTCACTTCTGTTTGTGTAACCACAGTTTGTTTTCAGACACGCAAATGGACAACCGACACGTGGTAACCCGATAACTTGATGGGGTACCGAGTAAAAATCACCATGGTGATTTGATAAGTACTCCACCTAAAAAATCCGCAGCCCAGAAATTTAGACCTGCAGGACCCATTCGGGCTACAGATACAAACCGCACTACTTGCATAAATTTCAGACGTTAATCGCAAAATGCCACGCGTTTAAAAGCCCTATAGCGCTTCAATTCACCCGAGCGAATACTCGTAGTGCTGAGAACCCAGATCAGCGCTTGTAGGGCTTGTTATTCAATCTGCGCTGGTTATCCACAGCTCGTGTGAGATATCCACAAAAAATCACGAAAAATGTACTTTTCCAATGATTTCGCCTCTTGAGCTTTGAAATTGAAGAGGATTTTTTCGGCGAAAAAGTTATCCACAACCAGTTCATTTCGCCATCTCCTAGCTCGGTAACCCGTCACTTTGGCGGGGCTCAGGTTGCCCAGATAAATATGTGAAAACACAATGCAATTAACGCAAACACATGATTAAGAGGAACTTGAATGGCACAGGCAAAAACACTTACAAATGAAGAACTGACACGGGTACTGGACCACATCCGCACACGCCGCTTTGCGCCCCGCAACAGAGCAATGATGTTGCTCACGCACCTAGCAGGTTTAAGAATCGGTGAAGTAGCTTGCTTGCGCTGGAGCGACGTGATGAACCAGGACGGCACAGTCAAGGAAGAGATCCGCCTGCTGCCCGACATGACCAAGGGCAGACACCCAAGGACTGTTTTCGTCAACATGCGGCTGAGGGAGGAATTGGCAGCGTATGCAGCGCAGGCTCGGTGTGTGGATCGCAGCTACCCATTCTTTGCCAGCCAAAAGAGCGTGAAAGCAGGATTTGGCTCAAACAGCTTGGCTCAGGCCTTTGCACTGCTGTATGCGGGCGCTGGTGTTGAAGGTGCCAGCAGTCACAGTGGGCGCAGAACGTTTTTAACAAACCTTGCCAACAAAGGCACGGCGATACACATTCTGAAAACGCTTGCTGGGCATCGCAGCATCAGCACTACAGCTGCGTATCTTTACAGCAGCCCCAGTCAATTGAAGGCAGCAGTTGAGTTGGTTTGATTGAGAGTTTGAATCCCTTTTACCCCGCCAGTACAAAGACCTCAAACCTGCTCAGCAGGCCTCGAAGCCTTGACGTCTCAGGTTGCGAGGCTGAGCGAAGATCACACCACCGCGCAACAGCTCGCGGAGGGCTTGAGCGCCATCCCGGCACTCCGGGTAAAGCTGCCCCGGACCAACATCGTGCAAGTCAACGTGGCGGCAACCGGTATGACAGCCAAGCAATGGGAGGCACATCTGCGTGAGCGGAGCGTGCTGGTTCGGCCCTGGGGGCCCTATCTCATGCGGTGCGTGACGCATCGCCATATCTACAAAGCCTCCGTGGCACAAGCCATCGCCGAGTTCAGGTCAGTGGCAGAAGCCACCGTTCCCGCCTCGACCGTTTGAGCTCCACACTTTTCACCACCATTAACCGGTAGCAAATGTCATGAATAAAGAAATCAAGTTTACAAAACAGTCGCCTAGCTTCTACGCCGGTGATGCGCTTCACGCCATCAAGCAGGAAAAGCTTCAGAAGGCACTGGAGCAATCCGGCTTCGATGCCTTCCTTTTCTGCAAAGCGGAGGCCGTGCGATGGGCTACAGACTTTTATGTCAAAGGGTTCCGCCCGTTCCTCGAACCTGAGTACATAGCCTTAGTGGTGAAGGGCAAGCCACCCGTGGTGGGGTACATCTCAGGCAGCGACGACTTGCGGATCAAGTTCAAGTCCGACATCCAGGATGCCCGTCGCTTGCCCCACGTTTCGAAGTGGCACGAAGTCATCGAGAAAATGCTGTCCGACTATGGTGTCAGTCGCGGCCGGATCGCGACGGACATCATGCCGCACATGGTGTACAGGAATCTCACCAAAGCCTGTCCAGAACTCGAGATCGGAGACGTCACGCCCATGTGGTTGCAACTCACGGCCGTCAAACATCCGATCGAAGTGGACCTTATCCGCGCTTCGTTGCGCGTGGCGGATCTTGGGGCCCTGGCCGCGATCGAAGCCATCCGGCCGGGGGTGACCGAGCAATCGGTATCCGCCGCTGCCGTGACTGCAATGCGGCGCGCAGGTTCGGAGTTCGAGCCGTTCATTCCGTTGATTGCTTCCGGCCCGAATGCTTCGATGTTCGAACGCATCGCCACGGAAAAGGTCATCCAGGACGGTGAGATGGTCATTCTCGACCTTGGGGCAGTCGTGAAGGGCTACACCGCCGACCTCGGCCGGACGGTGATTTGCGGCGGAAAGCCCACCGACAAACAGCGTGAGATCTACCAGGCGACATACCTTGCCCTGCAAGAGGCGAAAAAGATGATCCGTCCAGGCGTCACCGGCAAGGCCATCGATGCACGTGCCCGGGAAGTCATCGCCGACAGCGGCTGGGGCGACTACGTGTATACCGGCAACACGGGCCACCAGCTTGGCTACGGACTGCACGGTGAGCCGCTTGTAGATCGTCGTGTGGACTTCGTGGTTGAGGAGAACATGGTGATGTGCCTTGAGCCCCGCATCGTGCTGCCTGACCAGCCGGAAGTTGGCGGCGCGCATCTTGAAGACGTGGTCGTAGTCACATCGGATGGGTTCGAACAACTCAACACGACGCCTTACGACATGCGTCTGCTTGCTCGATTCTGATCTGTCCCACCGGAGAACACATATGACGCATCTCTCGACCAACCGCCGCCACTTTACCCTCGGATTGGGTTTCGCAGTCGTGACCTCAGCCATTCCTCAAATTAGCCTCGCCCAGAGCGACAAGCCACTGCAAATCATCGTCGGCTACCCGCCGGGCGGAAGCACGGATACCTTTGCACGCCTGCTCTCCGCGCCGCTTCAGGGGGCCTTGGGCCGCAGCATCCTCGTTCGCAACCAGCCGGGAGCAGGTGGCCAGATCGCAGCCACGGCACTCCTGCGCGAAGGAGCAGATGGGTCCGCGATCCTCGCCATTAACCAGCCTGACCTCAATCTCGCTATAGCCCGCGGGAATGCCGGGTTCAAGGCGAACGATTTCCGGGTCATCATGGCCGACCTGCATGAGCCTCGGGTGTTCCTGGTCAGAAACGACTCGGGGATTCCGAATTTCCTCAAGTTTGTCGAGCAAGCACGAAGTAAACCCGGGAAGCTCTCCATCTCTGTGACGGGCGGGACTGCCCAAGAGGTAATGGCGAAGTGGCTGGTCGAGAAGCTCAAAATCGATGTGCTTGTCGTCAATTACAAGGGCGGCTCGGAATCGGTGAACGCGCTGCTCGCCGGTGATGTCACTGCCAATCTCGGCGACGACTTCGTGCGGTCAAGTCTGCGTTCCAGGACCACGGCACTCTTTATCGGCTCGGACAAGAAGAGCCCCCGCTGGCCGGAGGCTGATACCTTGCAGAGCCAACTGAAGACGCTAGGGGTCGCAATGCCATCGCCTGAGTTTCTGGGTCGCTACGGCGTCTACGTTGTCTCCGCAGGCTTCGCGCAGAAGAACCCCAAGGGATACCAGGAACTGCAGCAGGCGATCCTGAAGGCTCGCACTGGACAAGTCTTCAGTGACTACATCAAGGCCAACAATCTTACCGACCTGTCGCTCGGCGCTCCTGGCGAGCAATACGACTCCGTGTTTGCATCAGAGATGCAAGAGATCGAACGCATCGCGAAGTAGCCGACCATTTTCTGGTCGCCGTCCATGAACGCAAACGGCACCAAATTGGTGGGCGACCCGAGGGCGATGCTTTGTTCGGACTTGATCTTTTCAACCCAATGACGTCCTGTGCGTATGCTGAAGTGGTGGCGCCAAACAATGCCGCGGCGGCGCAGGCAAATGCTGCAAATGCAAGCAGAGTTGTGCTTTTCATGAATCTCTTTCCAAGTTAGTCAACCGACAGAATCCGAACAAACTCGACCTCGACGGGGCATTGCGGCATCAGCTACCCGTCGGACGTAATCTAGGCGGATTCGGTTGCGACGATAAATGATATATTCGCACTTTTGCTGTGATTTATTCTCATGAATCTGTCGGCTTTGCAGACTCTACGCGCCATCATGATCCACGGAAATTTCACTGCGGCTGGAGCTGCTGTGGGGTGCACGCCAAGTGCTGTCAGCCTCCAAGTGAAACAGCTAGAACAGTACTTCGGTCAGCCACTTTTCGACCGGAGCACCAGGGTCGTCAGGCCCACGCCTTTCGCCGTCGAAGTTACGTCCGCGGCTTCAGAGTTCACGGATCGTCTTCAGGCACTTCGGTCGAGGCCCTCATTGCGAATCGAGGGAAAGTTTCGTCTCGGCGTGATTACTAGCATGCAGAGCGATTTGCTGCCCGACGCACTTCGCATATTGCGCGATCGCCACAATGCGCTGGAGGTCCGCATCCCTCCACTGAATGACACAGATGAGTTGCTAACCGAACTTCGGGCCGGTCGAATTGATGCGGCGTTGGTTGTCCGGCCGGAGAGCGGTGGCTCGACCCGATTCGTCTGGCATGAGGTGAACCGCCAGCCGTACGTCATGCTGGCGCCCCCGGACTCCGCCGAGACTGACCCCAGAAGCCTATTGAAGACTCGCGACTGGATTGCCTACGACACGGGCTTACCTGGCGGTAGGGTGGCCGCTCGCCATGCCCGGCTGTTGGTGCCAGCCGTGACGAGCAGCATGGAATTGCGCTCTATGGACGCCATCGTATCGATGGTCGGCACGGGGTGGGCAGTGGCCATCGTGCCTCGCCCTCGCATTCGCCTTGTGTCGGCGTACGGCGTCAAGGTCATCAGCTTGGGCCGCAAGGCGCCGTTTCGCCGGATCTCATTGGTTTGGCGTCGTGCTGATGATGGTGATCGCAAAATTGCTGCAGTGGTTGAGGCCTTTGACGAGCTGAAGATTGGAGCAGCATAGGTGGGACATCTACTGCGCGCGGCTGATCAAGAAAGTCAAAGCATCCCAGGCGCCTGATGCCGACTACGAGCCGCTGGCCGCCCATTTCAGCGAGCGCGAAGTGGCCGAGCTGACATTTGCCATCGCGCAGATGAATGCATGGAATCGCCTGGGCGTCGGCATGAAGCTGCCCGTCCAGGCCCTGCCGCTCAAGGCGCAAGCCTGATCGCGTGATGCCGCGGCCGGCGGCGTTTACGTTTTTACCGTACGCCGCTGCACCCGGCCATCCATGGCCCCGGAGAGGGTGACCTGCCCCTTGGCGTGGCGCTGGTTGTTGCAGGCTTCATGGCTGATGGCCAGGTTTTCAGCGTGGCTGTTGCCGCCTTCGCTTAAAGGCTGGATATGTTCCAGCGTCGCAGCCTCGGGCAGCACATGTTCACCGCAAACCCAGCAGGGCACGATGCCATGCATCTGGCGGGCCACCGTCCTGTAGATCTTGTCGCGGGTGTGGGAGAGTTTGCTCATGGATAAACTGGATCAAAAATACGAAAAGCGCGCCCTGCCGCACGCACCGTCTAGCGCTCCCGCAGCGCACGCTGGAGCATGTCGACGCTGACCGTACGCATGCGCGCGGCAAAGGTTTTCATGCTTTCAATGAACAATTCTGTAGCGGGTGAGAGCGTTCGCCCCTCCAGTTTGTAAACGCCAATCGACAGTCTCGCAGACAGTTCCACAGGCAGGATGCGCAGACTGGAAGGCATGTTGCCGAACTGCAGCATCGACCCGTAGAGTACCGTAAGGAAGCGGTTCGTCGAAAGCAATTCATGGCGAACCAGCACGGACATGCTGGTGACAATGGACTCCGGCATCGCTGCCCCCTGACGCTCGAAAGCAGCGCGTAGCTGTCCGCTGACAGGCGTCTGCGGCATCGGCAGCACCCAGCGCTGGTCCGCCAGATCGGCCAGTGTGATGCGGCGTCGCCGGGCCAGCGGATGGTCGGCCCCCGCGACCACATACAGCGGGTCGTCAAACAGCCGTTCAAAGGACAACTCACCATCCGGGCGAACCGGCGGCTCGCGGCCAATGCCGATATCAATCAAACGGTTCCTGACCTCCATGGCCAGCCTCTCGGACTCCAGTTCAAGCAGCTTGTAGCGGATGCCCGGTCGCTCGCTTCCCATGCTGGCGACCGCATGCGACAAAAATCCGCCGCACATCGTGGGCGTGCCCCCCATGCGAATCTCGCCACCAGTTGAATCCGTGAGGACCTTGAGTTCTTCAACCCCGCGGCGCATCTCGTCAAACACCGCAAGCGCCCGGCGGATGAAGACGCTGCCGTGCGGCGTTGGCTCGACGCCACGGTTGGTGCGGTCGAACAAACGCACGCCCAGCGTCTCTTCAAGGTCGGCCAGGGCTTTCGATAGCGCGGGCTGGCTCAGGCCCACCTCCTGCGCCGCCTTCAGGATGCTGCCGGAATGGGCAATGGCGGCCAGCAGCCGGAGTTCCCGCAGCGTGACCCGCCGGACGATGGCATCGACAGACTTCATGCGCACTCCTTGTTGAAACCGTACAGTTATATCCGATGGATAAAAAACGATACACAACAGATACCCACGATGCTACCATCCAGGCTGTCATCCAACAAAGATTCAACCAGGAGATTCAAATGAAGAAGCCACTTGCGTTACTGGCCATGGTTCTCGGCGCCATGCTGCAACCGGCGCCGGCACAAGAGATGCCGTCCGCCCAGGTGAAGCAGGGCGCCATACCCCACGAGCCCCTGCTCAGGCGCGTCTTGCCCAATACGGCCAACCAGGAAGTGATGGTCTTCGAGGCGGAATATGCACCCGGCGGGATCAACCCCCGGCACTTTCACCCGGCGGCGATCACCTTCCATATCCTGTCCGGCACGGGGATCTTTCAGGAGGACGGCAAGCCGCCCGTCACGCTGCGCGCCGGGGAGAGCCTGTTCGTTCCGACCGGAACCATCCATTCGCACTGGAACCCGAGTACCACGGAGAATCTGCGCTTTGTGGAGTTCATCGTGGCCGAGAAGGACAAGGGACGCTCCATTCCGCGACCATTGAAGAAGTGAGGCGCTGTGAAACGCGCAAGGCTGGTTCAGCTCGCCGCAGCCCGCCCCAGGCGGTCTCGCACGCCGTCCCATTCCGCCGTCCCGGGCGGGTGCTCAATCCAGATCAGCTTGACGCCCTGGGCGTCAAAATCGCGCAACGGATAGGAAATTCAACCGCATGAGGCCAAGTATGGCACGAGTTTTGGGCCTCGAAACACGTTCGGCCAAGGAAGGTTGAGCGCTCGCTTGCCGCTCAATGGCAAGAGCTTGGGAGGCAGTATGCATTTGGGCCTGGCGCGCGCGCAGCTGCTTCCCCGCAGCGATGGATACCGCCGCTTCACTGGGTCACCAATTGACGCGCTGGTCTACCTCGTCGGGTTGAGCTGCCAGATCCCAATCCGGCTCGCCTTGCGCACCATCATCCACCGGCGCGTCGCAGCCCTCCCACAGCGGTGGCCCGCGTGCCGGGGTGATGTGCGGGGGGGCAGACTCCACCCCGATGTGGTTCAGGATGTGGCGGATTTCGGCGCTGTGGGTGATGAAGGCAATGATGCGCATCTGCCCACCGCACATGGGGCACAGCAGCGGAAATGCCTCGTAGATGCGGGCAATCAGCACCGCCCACAAGTAATGCGCCGCTCGCTTCGGGCGTGCTTCAGGTTCGGGTGTGGGTGTGGCCGCGTTGCCCGGCGCCGCCACCCCAGGTACGCCCGCGCCAGGTTGTGCAGTCTCCACCGTGGCTGGTTGCGACGCAGCAGGCTGAGCCAGCGCCGTTACCGCCGCTCTCAGCGGCGAGTTTGGTGCCAGCACACCAAAGTAGCGGTGCCGGTGGGTGCGTGGCGGTGGCACCAGCGCGGCGATGCGGTCGATCAGTTCCAGCGGTGTGAGGTGCAGCTCATCTGCCTTGGCACCACGCTTGTCACTGGTGGGCTCGCTGCGCTGTTTGGCACAGCGGTACACCAGTTTGCTTCCCTCTTTGCGTAGGCGCTCCATGGAAAACGGTGGACGCGCGCAATAGCGCAGCAGCCGCTCCAGCGCAGCGCGGTCGTGGGCTTCGATGCAGACACCGGCGTCCACCGAGAAGCCGCTGTGTTAGTAGCCCAGCATGTCTTTGGCGTCACAGTTCTCCAGCAGGCCCCGAGCAACGAAGGCGCGCAGGATGCGTTTTTGCAGTGTGGTCTGCACTGGGGCCACGGTAGCCGCATCGATGCCGGTGGCCGCGTGAAAGATGACACCCGGCGATGAGATTCGAGGGGTCGCATCAGCATCGCCCTCGCCCTCCACTTCCTCAAACACCCCGTCCACCACACAAACGTGGAAGTGGACGTGTTCATTGAGGCTGGAGCCGAATCGGTGAATGAAGGCGATGGCACCGATGTGCAGGCCTGCCTTGTCCATATGGGCCGCACCGGGGCTGTGGGTCTGCAGAGTTTGTGCGATCACCCGCAGAAAGATGCGCAGCACCATGCTCAGCACCGCTCCGTCGCGTTGCATGAAGTACCGCAACCTCTTGGGCACGGAGAGCACCCACTGGCGCACCGGCAGGCGGGGGAAAACGTGGTCGCTCAGGTGTGCCGCCGTCTCCACCATCCGCCGCGTGGTGCACGAGGGGCAGACTCCCCGGCCTTTGCAGGAGAAGGCTACAAAGTAGTCGTGCCCACAGTCGCCGCAGCGAGCGCGGGCAAAGCCATGGGCAAAGATGCCGCACTCAAGATACTTGGCAAACGCTTTGCGCACGAAGGGCTTGGGGGTGTGGTGGTCGCCCTGGCCGTCGAACTGACCCGCGCTGGCCAACTCTAGCCAGGTCTCGTAGTGCTCGGCTACCATTTGGTAGAGCAGCGTGCGTTCGGGGTGGCGTGGGTTGTAGAGCTTGGGCTTGGAAGTGGCTGACATGAATACTGTACAAATGCACAGTATTCTGCGGCGATTGTTTGGGTACGCAAAGCACAAGGCCCGAACCGTCGCCAGTTCGGGCCTTGTCAGGGTAGCTTGGCTGCGGACTTACTTGCGCGCAGGCGGCACATCCGTGCAGCTGCCATGCGCCACTTCCGCCGCCATGCCGATGCTCTCGCCCAGCGTCGGATGCGGGTGGATGGTCTTGCCGATGTCGACAGCGTCCGCACCCATCTCGATGGCCAGGGCGATCTCGCCGATCATGTCGCCCGCATGCGTGCCGACCATGCCGCCGCCCAGGATCTTGCCGTGGCCCCGGCCAGCATGGCCGTCTCCTGATCCTGCTTCGGGGCTGTCGTCGAACAGCAGCTTGGTGACGCCTTCGTCGCGGCCGTTGGCAATGGCGCGGCCCGAGGCCGCCCAGGGGAACAGGCCCTTCTTGACCTTGATGCCCTGCTGCTTGGCCTGGTCTTCGGTCAGGCCCACCCAGGCCACTTCGGGGTCGGTGTAGGCCACGCTGGGGATCACGCGGGCGTTGAAGGCGGCGCTGGCCAGTTCCTTGTTGCCCTGCAATTCGCCGGCGATCACTTCCGCCGCCACATGCGCCTCGTGCACCGCCTTGTGCGCCAGCATGGGCTGGCCCACGATGTCGCCGATGGCGAAGATGTGCGGCACATTGGTGCGCATCTGGATGTCCACGTTGGGGTCTCCTCGTTTTCAGTGCAATAAGTGACGGTACGAAAAGCTAGCACTGGCGCGGAGGTGGTGTTGGTAGATCGTTGATTTCATTGACTTTCCTGTTCACTTTCAAATCTGCGATTCGTGGCGTC
>CANNNH010000043.1 GCA_947505915.1 Comamonadaceae bacterium | reverse complement strand
TCGCGCAGCTTGCGCAACTCTTGATCCGTCAGCTTCATGCTGATCTCCTTTTGAAGTCGGCCTACGCTGGGCCGAACTCCAGTCTGCGTTCGCAGCCCTTTCCCAGCAATATTCCTTCGCGCAGCTAGCCTGCACCCCACGCTCTGCCCGCGCACCTTACAGCCCCAGGGTGACGTCTGGCTGCCCCATCGCTTGACGATCAGCACTCTGCGTACGCGGAGCACTGCTCTACATAGGTGCCGTCGTGGGCCACGCTGCCGGCCAGCTTGAGCGAAACGGCCAAGCCGACAATCGGAGCCTAAGTTCAGCCGCCTGGTCTGTGGACAAGGTGAAGTCGAAACGAAGATTGAACTCCCGCTCTACGAGCGACTTGCACGGCATGCCATTCGGCGGGATAAGAAACCTATGTGAGTTGCTGACCTCAACCTCACCGATCTCATTCACGAACTCCATCTCACCGCGATGACCGACTGCCGGTACGGCTCGTGCGGAATGCTCGTTGAGGCAGTAGTGCCTCGCGTGCTTTGCGCACACCCGAGAAGGTATCCAAACCGGCAATCGAAAAGGTCAAGCAAGCGGTCATCGCTACTGGCTACATACCCAACATGCTAGCGGGTGGCTTGAAGTCGCGTCGCAGCATGACTGTAGTCGGTTTAGTTCCGATCATTTCCGTGCCGCAGTTCCTGCCCACAGTACGGGTCATGACGGAAACGTTGGATACGAGCGGATATCAACTTATCCTTGGGCAGACCGGTTATGACCATGCGCGCGAGGAAAAGCTAATTTCAAGTTTGATGGGGCGTAGACCAGACGGCGTAGTTGTTGCCGGTCAGGTGCACTCGCCCAAGGCTCGCGAACTCCTGAAAAATCTTGGTGTTCCAGTTGTGGAGACCTGGGACCTTAGCGAGCATCCAATTGACATGATTGTTGGCTTTTCGCACATCAAGGTGGGCAATGCGGTGGCTGGTTTTTTCCTGTCGCGCGGGTGGAAGAATGTGGCCTTAGCCACGGGTGATGACGAGCGAGCCCAACAGCGACGCCAAGGATTCATGGCCACTTTTGGTCACGACGTTCCCACGGTGACGATTCCCGCCCCTAGCAACCTGGCAAGCGGGCGACGGGCGCTGAGCGAAATCCTGGAAAAAGAGCCGGGCATCGAGGCCATCTTCTGCAGTTCAGACGGACTTGCCCAGGGTGTGCTGGTCGAGGCGCTTGCGCGTGGCTTGCGGGTTCCGCAGGACTTGGCACTGTGCGGTTTCGGCGATGCCGACTTTGCGGCCCACTTGGTGCCGTCACTCACGACAGTGCATGTGGACGGTGCGGGAATTGGCCGCATGGCAGCCGAACTAATCCTGAGCCGCTGCGCCGGGAAAGAAGTCCCTCAGAAGATTAACGACATCGGTTTTCGCATCGTTGAGCGGGAATCAACGGCCTTGCGTTCAGAGTAGCCGCCAGCCCTGATTCCGGTAATCAGCGACGAACTGGTCCATGCTCTTGCGCTAATGACTTTCTGCTTCTGGCCGATCTGCTCCACGAGCTACTGCTATCGGCAAGTGCTGTGACCGTCAGCTAATGGCCGGTAGCAGCCAGCAGGTCTGAGCCAACGATAGTTCCCGTTGCGACGCCGATATCCTCAGCTGCCAGCCTGTGGCCTGTCGGTATGCGTTAAGAACCAAGGGACCGCAGAGGTCCCCCGCGTCAGCCCTCCGCTGCGTTCAAGCCATCACTTGCCGAACCACTTGGCCACGTACTGCCATGTGCGCAGCAACAGACCGGCGCGCTCCACATCGGCCTGCGCCACGAGCGGGGTTTCGCCCAGCGGCTTGCCGTTCGAGGTGGCGACCACCTTGCCGACCACGGCGCCCTTGGCCACGGGCGCTTCCAGGCCCGGTTTCAGTTCCACCGTGGCCTGCACCTGCTGGCCGCGTGGCACGGTAAGCATCCATGGCGCGCCCAGGACCGCACCCACGGTGTCGGCCTTGCCAAAGCTCACCTTGGCCGTTGTGACCACTGCACCTGGCTGGATCGGGACAGCTTTTTCGAAGCTGCCAAAGCCCCAGCCGAGCAGCGTGCGCGTGTGGTCGGCTCGTGCCTGTGCGCTGTGGGTGTTGAGGATGACCGAGATCAAGCGCATATCGTTGCGCTTGGACGAAGTGACCAGGCAATAACCGGCCTCAGCGGTGTGGCCGGTCTTGAGGCCGTCCACAGTGGGGTCGGTGTAGAGCAGGGCGTTGCGGTTGCCTTGCTTGATGCCGTTGTATTTGAAATCGTGTTCGGCGTAGATGGGGTAGTACTCGGCGCTGTCGCGAATGATGGCGCGCGCCAGTATGGCGAGGTCACGCGCGGAGGACTTGTGCTCCGGATCGGGCAGACCCGTAGGGTTGACGAACTGGGTGTACGTCATACCAAGGCGCTGGGCCTCGGCGTTCATCAGCTTGGCAAAGCCGGCCTCTGAACCGGCCATGTGTTCGGCAATCGCTTTGGAGGCATCGTTGCCTGACTGGATGACAATGCCGCGCAGGATGTCAATGACGGTGGCCTGGCTATTGAGCGGCAGGTACATGCACGACTCGGTGCCCGAACCGCGGCACCAGGCGTTCTG
Organism: Comamonadaceae bacterium; assembly: GCA_947505915.1. Next base: position 7,283 of record CANNNH010000043.1, on the reverse strand, counting down.
GCTGACTGTGACCAGATCGGTCTGCTTGAGCTTGCCTGAGCGCAGCGCTTGCTCGACGATGTAGCTGGTGATCATCTTGGTCAGCGATGCGGGGGGCAGCGGCTCGTCGGCGTTGGCCGAAGCCAGCACCTCGCCGGAGTCAAAGTCCATCAGCAGCCAGGCCTTGGCAGGCAGCGCCGGCGGGTTGTCGGCCAGGGCCGTCTGGGCGGCCAGAGGCGGCAGGGCGTTTGCAGAGGCTGCGGCGGCCGCAGCCTTTTTGTGCGCTGCAGGCTTGGCGGCAGCGGGGTGTTTGGCCGCGAAGGACGCCGAGCTGGGCAACAGGGTGCCCACAGCGATGGCCAGGGCGATGGGGAGAAGAGAGAAAGTCTTGGCTTGCAGGGTGTGGTTCGGTAGAGCATCGATTGTCGCGGATTGGGGGCGGGTTTCTTGGGATGGCTGCCGATTGGCAGTCACCGCCGCTTCAGCGCCGCTCTGCCTCGCGCCAGCTGGCCGCGCCCAGCAAGATGATCTGCAACTGCTGCACGAAGTCCTGCACCATCGCCTGCTCGGACTGAGGCTCGTCGGCGGGCAGATCCAGAACCTCGGGGGCGGCGGCCAGCAGGGTGTTGACCATCAGGCCGCAGACCATGTGCAGGCTGGCCTGCGACAGGCCCTGGTAGGCCTCCAGCGGCGCCAGGTCGCGTGCCGTGTCGTCCACAAAACGCTGCACCTCGTGGCGGATCGCCAGCCGCAGCACCCGGCTGCCACCCGCGCGCTCGCTCGAGATGAAGCGGAACAGCACCCGGTTGTCGCGCACGTACTGCAGGTACACCTGCACCGACTGGCGCACCACGCTGGTCTGGGCCGAACTCGGCTGGCGCGCCTGGCGCAGCAGGCCGCGAAGCGTGGCCCCCACCTCGTCCACCAGGCTCAGGCCCAGCTCGTCTGGGCTGCGAAAGTGCCGGTAAAACGCATTGGGCACCATGCCGGCCTCGCGCGCGATCTCGCGGATGCCCAGGCTGGTGAAGCTGCGTCCCTCGCCGATCAACCGCAGCGCGGCCTGCACCAGGCTTTGGCGGGTCAGGTCCTTGCGGTCTTGCCGGCTCAGCGGCGGCTCGGGCGTGGCGGGGGCGGGGGTGTCGGGACGGGCGTTCGGCATGGACGGATTTGGCGGTTTGGGTTTTTCGGTGTACGATCGTACACAAACAAAGGAGCCCTGTCCATGTCCGACGCTTACCTCAACTTTGCCAACTCGGCCTTTGGCGCGCGCCTGGCCGGCATGCTGGGCCTGCCGCGTCCCGTGCCGCTCGAGCGGTTCGAAGCCGGCCAACCGGTGGTTGCTGGCGACGTGCTGGTCGGCGCCGGTGGTACGCCCGAACTGCTGCCCGCGCTGCTGGCTGCCTTCCGCGCCATGCGGGCCGCCACCGTGGCGCACCGCAGCGTGCAGGGCTGGACCGCGATGGCCAACCAGGCCGGCTTGATGAGCGGGCTGTGGAGCACCGGCGAGCAGCCGGGCGGTCCCCTCAAGGCCGTGGTGTTTGACGCCACCGGCCTGGCCACCGTGGCCCAGGCCGAGGCGCTGTACCAGTGCTTCCACGACGCGGTGCGCTCACTGCAAAGCTGCGGCCGCGTGCTGGTGCTGGGCCGCCCGCCCGAAGCCTGCCCGGTTGCCGAGCAGGCCACGGTACAGCGCGCTCTGGAAGGTTTTGTGAAATCGCTGGCCAAGGAGGTCAAGCGCGGCATTGCGGTGCAACTGGTCTATGTGGCGCCGGGAGCCGAGGCGCAACTCGAAGGCACACTGCGCTTCTTTTTGTCGCCGCGCAGCGCCTATGTGTCGGGCCAGGTGGTGCGGCTGGCACCCTTTGAGGCCCCGGCCCCGAGCGACTGGGTGCAGCCGCTGGCGGGCAAAAAGATTTTGGTGACCGGCGCGGCGCGCGGCATTGGCGCGGCCATTGCCGAAACCCTGGCGCGCGATGGCGCCCAGGTGGTCTGTCTGGACGTGCCGCAGGCCCAGGACGCCTTGCAGGCCGTGGCCGAGCGGCTGCAGGGCCGCGCGCTGGCGCTCGACATTGCCGATCCGGCGGCCGCCGGGCAGATCGCCCAGGCGGCCCTGGCTGACGGCGGCTGGGACGGCGTGGTGCACAACGCCGGCATCACCCGCGACAAGACCATCGCCAAGATGCCGCCGCACCTGTGGCAGACGCTGGTGCAGGTCAACCTGGTGGCGCAGCAGGCGATCAACCAGGCCTTGCTGGAGCGGGGCGCGCTCCAACCCCAGGCACGGCTGGTGTGCGTGTCGTCCATCTCGGGCATTGCCGGCAACCTGGGGCAGACCAACTACGCGTTTTCCAAGGCTGGCGTGATCGGCCTGGTGCACAGCCAGGCGCCGCGCCTGCCCCGCGGCATGGCCATCAACGCGGTGGCGCCGGGCTTCATCGAAACGCAAATGACCGCCGCCATCCCGCTGGCCATCCGCGAAGCCGGCCGGCGCATGAATTCCATGGGGCAGGGCGGCCAGCCGGTCGATGTGGCCGAAACCATCGCCTGGCTGCTCAGCCCCGCCTCGCAGGGCGTGAATGGGCAGGTGGTGCGCGTGTGCGGCCAAAGCCTGCTGGGGGCTTAAGGTGCAGCGCCAGAACATCACACCCGCCAGCACGCTGAGCAACTTGGCCCGTGCGCTGGCCAGCAGTTTCAAGCGCCCCGGGCCGGTGCGCGCGCTGGCCCCGGTCACGCTGGTGCTGCCGCGCGTCGTGGTCGACGCCGCGCACCTGGCGCGTTACGCCGAGGTCTGCGGTTTTGCCCCGAGTGCGCAAGCGCCGCTCACCTACCCGCAGATGCTGACTTTCCCCCTGGTCATGACCTACATGACTTCGCCCGCCTGCCCCTGGCCTGCCATGGGCACGGTGCACCTGGCCAACGCCATCACCCAGCATGCGCCGCTGGCCGCAGGCGATGCGGTGCGGGTGGAGCTGAGCAGCGGCGAGCTGCTGGCGCACGACAAGGGGCAGGTGTTCACGCTGCACCTGCGCGTGCTACGCGAGTCAGATGGCGAGGGCGATGGCCAATGCGTCTGGCAGGCCACACAAACCCTGCTGCGCCTGGGCGTGAAGTCGCCCGTGGGCGCACCGTTCAACGGCGCCGTGGGGCCGGAACTCGCCCTGACCCAGGCCGGTGCATTCGACGCCCCCGCCGACACCGGCCGCCGCTACGCCCCGGTGTCGGGCGACTACAACCCCATCCACCTGTCGGCGCTGAGCGCGCGCTTGTTCGGCTTTCCGCGCGCCATCGCGCATGGCCTGTGGACGCAGGCGCGCGCGCTGGCCCTGTTGCAAGCCGCCGCGCCGGCCACTGTGCTGCAAGCCGCTTCGCTCACCACCGTGTTCAAGCGGCCCGTGCTGCTGCCGACACGCGCCTCGCTCTGGCAGGCGCAGGCCAGTACAGGCCAGACCGTGTTCGAGGTGCGCGACGCACGCGGCGAGCAGGTCCATCTGCGTTCCGAACTCCGCGCCGAACCCGCGCATCAACCCACCATTTCCTGAGCCCCACCATGACCCCCAACAGCACCCTCCGTCGCGTCGCCATCGTGGGTGGCAACCGCATCCCGTTTGCGCGCTCCAACACCGCCTACAGCCGCGCCTCCAACCTCGATATGCTCACGGCCACGCTGCAAGGCCTGGTGGACCGCTTCAACCTGCATGGCCAGCGCCTGGGCGACGTGGCCGCAGGCGCGGTGATGAAGCATTCGCGCGACTTCAACCTGGTGCGCGAAGCCGTGCTCTCCACCACGCTCTCGCCCGAGACCCCGGCCTTCGACCTGCAGCAGGCTTGCGGCACCGGGCTGGAGGCCGCCATGCTGGTGGCGCACAAAATTGCGGTGGGCCAGATCGAATGCGGCGTGGCCGGCGGGGTGGACACCACCTCGGACGCGCCCATCGCCGTCAATGACCAACTGCGCCGCACCCTGCTCGATGTTTCGCGCGCGCGCAGCCCCTGGCAGCGCCTGCAGCGGGCGCTGCGCATCCGCCCGGGGCAGTTCTTCCAGCCCGAGCTGCCGCGCAACGGCGAGCCGCGTACCGGCCTGTCGATGGGCGAACACGCCGAACTCATGGCCCGCGAATGGGGCATCACGCGCGAAGCGCAAGATGCCCTGGCCCTGCAAAGCCACCACAACCTGGCGCGCGCCTATGGCGAAGGTTTCTTTGTCGACCTGATGACGCCCTTCCTGGGCGTGAAGCAGGACAACAACCTGCGCCAGGGCCTGAACGCTGAACAGCTGGCCAAGCTCAAGCCGGTTTTCGACCGCAAGGTGGCGCCCGGCCAGGGCACGCTGACGGCAGGCAACGCCACACCGCTGACCGATGGCGCCTCGGCCGTGCTGCTGGCCAGCGAAGCCTGGGCGGCCGAGCGTGGTCTGCCGGTGCTGGCCTACCTCACGTTCAGCGAGGTGGCGGCGGTGGACTTTTTCAACCCCGACCCGGCCAAGAAAGAAGGCCTGCTGATGGCCCCCGCCTACGCCGTGCCGCGCATGCTGGCGCGCGCTGGGTTGACGCTGCAGGACTTCGACTTTTATGAAATCCACGAAGCCTTTGCCGCCCAGGTGCTGTGCACCCTGCAGGCGTGGGAAGACCCGGCGTTTTGCCGCGACAAGCTCGGCCTGGCGCAGCCGCTGGGCGCCATTGACCGCAGCAAACTCAATGTGAACGGCAGCTCGCTCGCCGCCGGTCACCCGTTTGCCGCCACCGGCGGGCGCATTGTGGCCACGCTGGCCAAGCTGCTCGCGCAAAAAGGCAGCGGGCGCGGTTTGATTTCCATCTGCGCCGCTGGCGGCCAGGGCGTCGTGGCCATTCTGGAGAAATGAGCATGTTGAACTACAAAGCCCCGCTGCGCGACATGCGCTTTGTGATGAACGAGGTGTTCGACTACCCGGCGCACTACCGCGCGCTGGGCAGCGGCGAAGACGCCTCGCCCGAGGTGGTGGACGCCATTTTGGAGGCCGCCGCCACCTACTGCGAAGAGGTGCTGGCGCCGCTCTACGTCTCGGGCGGCGAAGAGGGCTGCCACTTTCAGGCGGGCGAGGTCACCACGCCCAAGGGCTTCAAAGCGGCGTATGCGCAGTTCGTCGAGGGCGGCTGGCAGGGCCTGTCGTTCCCCACGGCTTACGGCGGGCAGGGCCTGCCCGTGTCGCTCAACCTGCTCAAGAGCGAGATGATGGGCACGGCCAACTGGGCCTTCAGCATGTACCCCGGTCTGAGCATCGGCTGCATCAACACCATCTTGCAGTACGGCACCGAGGCCATGCGCCAGCAGTACCTGCCCAAGCTGGTGGCGGGCGAGTGGGGCGGCACCATGTGCCTGACCGAGCCGCAGTGCGGCTCTGACCTGGCGCAGGTCAAGACCCAGGCCAAACCGCTGGGCGACGGCAGCTACGCCATCACCGGCACCAAGATCTTCATCTCCAGCGGCGAGCACGACTTGACCGACAACATCGTGCACATCGTGCTGGCGCGCCTGCCCGAGGCGCCCGCCGGCACGCGCGGCATTTCGCTGTTCATCGTGCCCAAGTTTCTGGTGGGCGAGGGTGGTGCTTTAGGCACGCGCAACGCGGTGCACTGCGGCTCGATCGAGCACAAGATGGGCATCAGCGCCAGTGCCACGGCGGTGCTCAATTTCGACGGCGCCATCGGCACCCTGATCGGTGAACCGAACAAGGGGCTGGAGGCCATGTTCACCTTCATGAACACCGCGCGCATCGGCACCGCCATCCAGGGCGTGGCCCATGCCGAGCTGGCTTACCAGGGCGCGCTGGCCTATGCCTGCGAGCGCCGTTCCATGCGCGCGCTCTCGGGCAAAAAGGAGCCCGAGCAGGTGGCCGACGCCATCGTCTGGCACCCCGACGTGCGGCGCATGCTGCTCACCCAAAAAGCCATCGCCGAAGGTGGCCGCGCCATGATCTACGGCGCCGCGCAACTGGCCGACAAGATGTTTGCCGCTGCCTGGGCCGGCGACCAGGCCGGCTACAAGCGCCACGACGGCGAACTGGGTTTCTTCACCCCCATCCTCAAGGGCTTTTTGACCGAAATGGGCCTGGAAGCCGCCAACCTGGGCATGCAGGTGTACGGCGGGCACGGTTACATCCGCGAGCATGGCATGGAGCAGATCGCGCGCGATGCCCGCATTGCCACGCTGTACGAAGGCACCACCGGCATCCAGGCGCTGGACCTGCTGGGGCGCAAGGTGCTGCTGCAAACGCGCGGCCAGTGCGTGCGCGACTTCACCGCCCAGATGTGGGTGCTGGCCCGGCCGGGCCTGCTGGCTGGGGGCTTGCGTGGCCGCATGGCCCGCGCCCTGGCGCGCCGCGCCGTGCAATGGAATACGCTCACCCTGCGCCTCATGCTCAAGGCCAAGGCCGACCCGGAGCAAGTGGGCGCGTCGTCGGTGGACTACCTGATGTATTGCGGCTACGTGATGATGGCCTACCACTGGGCGCTGATGGCCCAGCGCGCCGAGCAGGCCCTGCACAGCGGCCAGGGGCCAGAGTCAGCGGCGTTCTACCAGGCCAAGCTGCAAACCGCGCAGTTCTACTTTGAACGCCTGCTGCCCCGCGCCGACGCCCACCACCGCATGGCGCTGGCGCCGGCCAGCACGCTGCTGCAGATGCCGGTGGCGGCGATGGCGGGTTGAACCCGCTTCACCGCTTGGCGGCATGGACAGCAATGTATCTCAATGGATACAGAGCGCCATAAAAACGATCTATGCGCCAACTGAAGGGGTAACCGATGACTGCACTCAAACTGCGGAAATGGGACAGCGCCCAACACCTCAAGACCGAAGAGGACATGGCGCTCTATATGGAGGCCTGCCTGCAAGAGGCAGGGGATGATGCTGCCAAGGCCCTGGGCACCATTGCCCGGGCCAAGGGCATGTCGCAACTTTCGCGCGTACGGGCCTGGGCAGGGACAGCCTCTACAAGGCGTTGTCAGGGGAGGGCAACCCCAGCTTTGCCACGATCCTGAAAGTCACGGCGGCGCTGGGCATCCAGCTCCACGCACAGCCCATGCAGGCGGGGTAAGCGTGATGGGTGTTGGGGTAGGAGCGTTTGTGGCTCATGCCCTGTAAAGGCTGGTTGCTGTCGCTCGTCCCAAGCCGGTCCAATGCCAGCTTCCGACCCATTGCAGCCGGTCACATCTTTTAAGACGTTGACTTGTTTGTAGCGGTTGCTGCCGGTCGTGTCCCGCAGTCATTTGTGGGCTTTCTGCCAGTAGCGGTCGGTCGATCTTTAACCATCAGGCTCGGCAGCCGGTCAG